>CBEULQ010000074.1:0-8531 GCA_965543975.1 uncultured Desulfocucumis sp.
CAGACCTGAATTTTTGAAATGCATGGGCTTAATCAATATTGTTAATGACCTCGAACATATCGGGGATATTATCGAAAAGAACGTCACATATCTGGCCCAGTGCAAAATTGACGGGCAGTGTAACTTTTCGGAAGAGGGCTGGGATGAGATATCCATAATGCATAAAAGGGTTTGCGATCTTATGCAGATGGCCAACACAGCTATGGTGACAAATAACCGTGAAATGGCGGCTAAGGTAATCAAATTGCAGGTGGAGATAGAAAAAATGGAGCGACACTTGAGGGTACTGCATATCCACCGCCTTCGCATCGGCACCCAGGAATCAGAAATGTCCAGTTCCACCCATCTGGACCTGATAAATGCATTGTTGCAAATAAGCGTTCACATTAGGAATATATCCATGGAGATCGCCAACGAGCACCTTGAGTTGAGCGCCAGCGGAGAGAGGATGAATATAACGGCAATAAGCACCGTCGGCTAGGAGGCCGTTGAAAAAGGAGCGTAGAGGGTTACGCTCCTTTTTCCTTTAAAGAAATTTTATATTTCATCCATGAAGCTGCCGAATAAGGCCTTCCATTTGGTTAAGGCTATATTTTTCTGCCCTGCGTTGTGATGAGCGATGCCCTGCCTGGCCAGGTCATAGGAATTGGTTAGGGCGCGCCCGAAAATGTTAAACAGCGAGGGGTTGGCATAAATATATTCGTCTATATAGCTTTTGGTTTGGACAGGGTCTTTTATAAAGGGTTTGTCGTTCTGGCTAAAATAGGTGTACGCATATCTGAACCAGCGGTGTACCGACTCAAAGGACAAATCAAAGCTGGTTTGTCCGAAGATTATATTGGTAAACATTTCCAGGTGGAGGGAGTTTACAGTAGTCGCGTGTGTTCTCTGCCATGCCTTGATAATACGCAGGAAGGGCAAAAACTCCGGGCCGTTCCTTTCTGACGCCTGCTCCATCCACTTTTCCGGTACGGCGGGGTTGCGGTTTATCCACAGATTGCCGATGGGTACCAGCAGATGCCCCTTGTCACCATCCAGAACAGCCAGAACGGGCATGATGGAAAACTTAACGCCCTGTAGGGTTATAACAACCCTGTTCCTGACCGTTTCGATTTTGGAACCGGGGTTCCACTGGGCAAGGAAGCGTTCTATCTGTTTTAGCATATCGACAATAGGTGGAAGGGGTTTGGCTGTCATAGCTTTCACCGCTATAACGTCAATCTCCTTAAAAGGTTTTATCATTGTGCCTCTGGCTATGGAACCGCTTATGGAAACCTGGCGAATGTTTAAATCATGGGCGTTTTCGAAAATATGGTTTAGATTTTGAAAAGCCACGGAGATTGAATTAATGTCAGCTTCGGCTAGAGTGCAGTGTTTCAGCATTTTAGCCAGTATTTCGTCCTTTACCAGATGTTCGTAAGGCAGAGGTATGGCCAGCCGGGGAAGATTTATTTTTTCCACGGGGTGTATTTCCAATTTTGGTTTGGACTGAATGGGATTCGAGGAATCTAGACGAATTTCGGCTACCGTTTCAACGGTGTCCACAAAGCCAACATTAATCAAAGCCAGTTCATAAATGGGTACGCTTCCTAAGCCTTTAAGGTTGCGCACTCCCAAAAACCGGAAAATGATGTCTTTAAAATCCCCCAGAAAGGGTTTCAACAAATCCAGGGTGGTCTCATCGGTTAACACCTGGTTGGGCTGGGCCTGGCTGTTTAGTCTGGCGGTTCGGTCCACAGCCTGTCCGTAGTAGTCAATTCCGTTATTCTCGAGCCTGGTGGCTATACCGTGGTTAAATCCTACTTTAGTACGGAAAGGAAGTTCCTGGTCATGGATGGTTTTTATGAATTCCAGCGAAGCCAGCATAGCTTCCAGAGGCGTATAGAATACAGCCATTACGGCGTCCCCGATATATTTGACAATCCTGCCTTTATATTTTTCGCAAATGTCGCCTGCCAGCTTGTTGTGTTTAACAGCCAGGGTTATTCCTTCGGACTGCCCCAGTTGTCTTTTTAGGTTAGTGGAGTCTACCAGGTCGAAAAAAGCAATACAGAGGGCTTCCAAATCCCCCATTTTTTGATATTGTGAATAAATATTTTCGCTCATGGGTTTTCCCTCCGCATCAGGTGTGTGGTAAAATATGTAACTGATATGGCGTTGGCGTGTGTAGGATATCTTGATTCCAGTGGATAAAATTATTATACGATAAAAAATATGTCTATTACTACATAAATTAGGGACATTCCTTTACGAGCCCTCCCTAACCTTTCTCGAGTAGTATGATAGAATTAAGAAAGACATAGAAATTGACGATGTTTTCATGCTGGTTAAAATTAACCTTTTTCATCTGCAGCAAAATTTTTATTTTATATTAAGTACGTTTTAATTTTATTTTCAGGTTGGGCTGTAAAATTTACTTTAAGTGAGTGTTCGAAAAGGAGCACGAAGTTTTCGAACATCCTCTTTAAAAGAAGCAGGGAGGTATAACATTATGTCTGATCCAAAAACCAGGAGATCGTATGCAGTATTTGTCCTGGCGGCGTTTGTGCTGGGCATCCTGCTGGCCGGGACGGCCTGCTACCTGGCACCCATACAACCCTCACAGGCAGTGGACGAGGGGGGGAACCAGGACGGTTCCCCGGTGGGATCAAATGTCATAGCCAACATTGTTGATAAGACAAGTTCCGCGGTGGTGCTGATAGAGACCACTGCACAGAGAACCAGGTCGTCCGATCCCTTTTTTAACGATCCTTTCTTCAGGGACTTTTTCGGGCGCCAATATCCTGAAACAACCCAGGGTATGGGTTCGGGATTTATAATCAGCAAGGACGGTTATATACTTACCAACGAACATGTTGTGTCGGGAGCGACAAAAATTGAAGTGGTACTTACCCAGGGCAGTAAGCGGGTGCCTGCAAAGCTGATGGGCTCCGACGCGGAGCTGGACCTGGCGGTTTTGAAAATTGATGCCGGCAGCAATCTACCCTACCTGGAACTGGGGGATTCCGACAAAGTAAAGGTGGGCGACTGGGTAATCGCCATCGGTAACCCCTACGGCCTGGAACACACTGTAACCGTGGGCGTTATAAGTGCCAAGGGCCGCCCGATAGCTATTCAGAACAGGAATTATAAAAACCTGCTGCAGACCGACGCTTCCATCAACCCGGGAAACAGCGGCGGCCCCCTACTAAACATGAAGGGCCAGGTTGTGGGTATCAACACCGCGGTTAACGCCTCCGCCCAGGGTATAGGATTTGCCATACCCACCAGCACGGTTAATCCCGTACTAAATATTTTAAAAACCAAGGGCAAAGTTTCGCATCCCTGGATAGGGGTGTATATTCAGCCTGTAACCGATGAGATAGCGCAATACCTGGGCATGAGCAAACCGGAGGGAATACTGGTGAGCGACGTGGTTCAGGGGGGGCCGGCGGACAGTGCCGGGTTGACCAGGGGTGATGTGATCCTGGAAATAGACAAACAAAAAATAGACACCACCCGGGATCTCACCAACAAGATAGATAATGCTAAAGTAGGTCAGAAACTGCAGCTTAAGATATTCAGAAACGGGGAGATTAAAGTTATCCCGACGACTGTGGGAGAAAAGGGAGATATTGAATAGGTCTTAGGAAAATTGATAAAGAGGCCGTTCAAAAACAAGCATGGTGCGGAAGGCGAAGCCGGATAGCGCGGAGCGTACTTGTCGTAGTCAGAGGTCAGGGGACACACCTCCTTCGGAGGAATGTCCCCAATTAATACTATCCGGCTAGCCTGACAAAACCAGGCGCAGTTTTTCAACGGCCTTATTTACCCGCCGGCGGCCGAAACACTAATTCGGCCTGCCGGGGGGTTTTTAAATAAGGAGTAATTCAGATGATAATTGTGGTAATTGATGACGATCCGAAGATAACAGCACTCTTGAAAAGGGCTCTTACCTTTGAGGGTTACATCGTTGAAACCGCCAATAACGGAACTGACGGCCTGGCCCTGGTCCGGGAATTGAAGCCTGAACTTGTGATTCTGGACGTAATGATGCCGGTTACAGACGGCTGGGAGGTTTGCCGCCGGATAAGGGCCACGGTTGACGTGCCGGTGCTCATGCTTACGGCCAGGGATGAGGTGGCCGACCGGGTAAGGGGTTTGGATTTAGGGGCTGATGATTACCTGGTAAAGCCCTTTGCCTTGGAGGAACTTCTGGCTAGGATTAGGGCCTTGTTAAGGCGCAGCAGTACTCCGGAGAAAAAGGACAGTATTTTAAGCTTCGGCGACCTCATTCTCGATACGGGAGCCAGGGAAGCAAGGCGGGCAGGCAGGCCGATAGTGCTGACTGCCAAGGAATATGACCTTCTGAGATTGTTCATAGAAAATCCCAGGCGGGTTTTGACCAGGGACCTGCTCATGGAAAAGGTGTGGGGTTTTGATTTCAGCGGCGAGTCCAACGTTTTGGAGGTATACATAGGTATGTTGCGCCAGAAGTTGGAAGATGGCGGTGAAGACAGGCTCATCCAGACAGTGCGGGGAGTAGGTTATGTATTAAAGTAGCTTCTTGGAGTAAATATACAGCTGTAATTTCGGAGGAATTTATGTCTGTTCGACTCAAACTGACATTGCTATATACCGGTGTATTGGCCCTTACTCTTACCATATTCGCCGGCCTGGTATACGTTAATATGTCCAGGGCGCTGTACAATGAAATAGACCAGAGCATCAACACCAAGGCGCTATCGGTGGTCAAATCCATAAAAATAACCTATCCACTGAGAGAAATAATTCTTCCCAACGTGGATGTTTTTTCATCCCCGGACACCTATTTGCAGGTGGTGGACCCGGAGGGCAGGCTGGCGGCCCACTCCCGGAACCTTGGTGGCCGGCTACTGCCCTTAAGTGAAAGCACGTTGAGAAAAGCGCTGGCGGGGAAAGGGTTTTATGAAACTGTCCGCTCCGACAACCGGACACTGCGCATTTATAACCTTCCCCTTGTGGTGAACGGCGAATTATCGGGAATACTTCAGGTGGGCCGGACCCTGTACCAGACGGACGAGGTCTTGAACCGTTTGAAATTATTCATGCTTACCATGGGTCTGAGTACGGTGATCATAGCCGGACTCCTGGGGTTGAGCCTGGCCAGGGTCGCTTTCCGGCCGCTGGAGAAGATTAATGAAACCGCCTCTGCCATTCAAAAGGGCAGCGACTTGGGCAGGCGCATAGATTACAACGGGCCCCGGGACGAACTGGGGATGCTGGTTTTTACCATCAACGGCATGCTGGAACGTCTGGATTCCGCCTACCGCCGGCTGGAACGCTCCAATGAGGTGCAGCGGCGCTTTGTAGCCGATGCCTCTCACGAATTGAGGACCCCCCTGACTACCATTCGGGGTAACGCCGAGTTCCTTATAAAAGCGAGGGAAAACGGCCAACCTGAGGAATTGGATGCCCTGAGTGACATTGTTTCCGAGGCCGAACGGCTGACCAGGCTGGTTTCCGGCCTGCTGACCCTGGCCCGGGCCGACGCAGGTCAGGAATTCGAGACTGCCGGCACTGACCTGACCGGGGTATTAGAAGAAGTAGCCAGAGGGGGCCGTCTTTTAGGAGGCGATGTCCATTTTGAATACAAAGGTTTTCAGATAGCCGGAAAACTAATGGCCAAGGTTAATGCCGATTTGATTAAACAGGTGCTATTCATTCTCCTGGACAACGCCTTTAAATATACCCCTCCGGGAGGAACGGTAACTCTTTCCGCGGAACGCCGAAATGGTCAGCATGGAGAAAAGAAAAAGGATTTTGCGGCCATAACTATAAGCGACACAGGGCCAGGAATTCCGGAGGAGGAGAAAGAGAAAATATTCCAACGATTCTATCGGGGAGACCTTGTCAGATGCTCCAGCGGCTCCGGCTTGGGACTGGCCATTGCCCGCCGGCTCATAGAACAGCACCAGGGCAGTATCGAATTGCACAGCCGGATGGGCGAAGGAACTGCCTTTACGGTGCTGCTGCCTCTGGATGATTAAGGCTGACTGCAATTTCCCCTTTTGTTGGGAATAATATTTTCGAAAACATGTTGACAGCTAACATAAGGTAAATTATAATGATTATAAAATAACAGGAGTTATAAATTTATAGCAATGATTAACAAGCTTAAAAAAATGGGATTAAAAATTACCCCACAGAGACTGGCAATTTTAAAACTTCTGGAGGGAAACACCTCCCATCCTTCGGCAGAGGATATATACAAGGAATTAAAGCCCCAGTTTCCCTCACTTTCTCTGGCCACGGTGTACAACACCCTGGAAGTGCTGGCCGGAGGAGGAGAACTGCAGGAGGTAAGGATCAAGAGCGATAAAAGGCATTTTGATCCCAACCCGGCGCCCCACTGCCATTTTCTGTGCCGTGTCTGTGACACCATTAACGATTTGGATATGTGGCCTGAGGATTTGCAGATTCCGTGCGATATAAAAGGTAATTTGATACAGGGCTGTAACCTGTACCTTTATGGTATATGTTCCGAATGCAAAAATAAGTATAAAAATGAAAATAATGACAAAAAATAAATAAGTAATTGCCGGTCAATGCCAAAATTTACCCGGCAGTAAGGGGACACGCCTTCTTAGACTGTCTGAACTTCTTGATATGTGATGTTTTTCACAGGGGGGTGTCCTCAATAAATTTTTAATAAGGAGGAAGCAAAGGATGGAAAAATGGGTATGTACAGTTTGCGGCTATGTATACGATCCGGCTGAGGGAGCAGAGGGTGTAGATCCGGGAACGCCTTTCGAAAAGCTTCCTGACGACTGGGTTTGTCCTGTCTGCGGCGTCGGCAAGGATCAGTTTGAAAAGCAGTAACCCAGAACCAAAACCGGATATAAGTGAGCCTTCGGTTCGGAAGGGGTTCTTACAGGCTGTTAGCGAGATAAAGATATTTGAAGGTGAACCAAATATGAAAATATGGAGATGCACAGTCTGCGGATGGCTACACGAGGGTGAAAGACCTCCGGGACACTGTCCCAGATGCGGAGCTCCGGCGGAGAAATTCGAGCTGGTGGACCTTTCCCGGCTTGAGTTGGAAGAAGAAAATACTGCTGTTCCGGCCATTAAGGAGCTTACCGCCGAAGATAAAAAAAGAATTGAGCCGGCCCTGTTCAGAATATCGTACGGGTTGTTCGTGGTAGGTTCACTGAGCGGTGGCAGGATAAACGCCCAAATATGCAATACTGTATTCCAGATCACCAGCGCGCCGATGAGGGTTGTAATCGGCGTTAATAAAAATAACTTGACCCATGAATACATAAAGGGCAGTGGATTTTTTACGGTCTGCGTTCTTGGTCAGGACCACATGGATATGGTGCGTAACTTCGGTTTCCGCTCCGGACGGGATGTGGACAAATTCCAGGGAATAATCTATACCACCGGCGTTACCGGAGCACCTATTATCGATAAATGCATCTCTTACATGGAATGCAGGGTAGATCCCAATCTTACGGTGGATGTGGGAACTCACACCATGTTTATGGGCGAGGTGGTGGAAGGCGGGGTTAAGAGCGAAAAGGAGCCCATGACTTACGCCTACTATCGCCAGGCAAAGAACTCTGCGGTGAAGCCGGGGCCGGCTCCCGCACCCATTGAGCCCCCAAAAAACGCTGTCAAACAGTGGCGCTGCAAGGTCTGCGGATACATCCACCAGGGGGATGAACCTCCGGATGAGTGCCCGGTCTGCGGGGCTCCCAAAGAGGAGTTTGAACTTGTGGAAGACAGTAAAAATACTGAATATCTAACGAAAGGAAGAGTGAATACAATGAAAACCAACGATAATCTAATGGCTGCCTTTGCAGGGGAATCCCAGGCTAATCGCAAATACCTGGCTTTTGCCAATAAAGCCGAAAAAGAAGGATACGCTAATGTGGCAAAATTGTTCAGAGCCATCGCCGAGGCTGAAACCATTCACGCCCTGAAGCATCTGGAGGTGGCCGGTAAAATCGGCGGTACGGCCGAGAACCTAAAATCTGCTGTGGAAGGGGAACATTACGAGTTTGAAAAGATGTATCCCGATTTTTTAAAGACTGCTGAGGAAGAGGGAAACAACAACGCCGTAAGAACGTTCAAGTACGCCATGGAAGCGGAGAAAGTTCACGGCGGGCTCTATCAAAAGGCCAAGGCCCTGGTGGAAGGCGGCAAGGATTTTGACATGGCCGAGATGTATCTCTGCCCGGTTTGCGGGTGGATCGGGGGAGACCCGCTGCCCGATAAATGCCCCATCTGCAACGCGTCGGCTAAAAGCTTTAAAAAGTACTAATGGCCCAGGGTTTCCCATGTCTCGTTTCTCAATTTTTAAAGGACTTTAACAAGGATGCTCTTATATTCAAAACGTTTTGAAGGCCCCTGCGCTTTGGTGAAGGACAGGGGCCTTCCTTTGCCCCGCCGCCCGGGCGGGGCGTTGTGTTTTATCAGCCGCCGCGCCGGGGAATATAGTCCGTTTCAAGCCCACGGTAGGGCGGGGCGTTGTGTTTTATCAGCCGCCGCGCCGGGGAATATAGTCC
>CBEULQ010000075.1:0-8505 GCA_965543975.1 uncultured Desulfocucumis sp.
GTTAAGGTTCAAATCTTCGCCCTCCAGACCAAAAGCCCGCTTCAGTTCCTCCATTTTTTCTTCCAACTTCATCAGGGTAAGCCCCACCCGTTCGATTTCCTCTTCCGTGAGGCTGCCCCGTTCGATTCTTCTCAACGCCTGTTTTTCCATTAGCCGCCTGAGCAGCTCAATCAAGGTAAGCACAAGTTTAGCCAGCCCCTGTTCCACCTTTTCCGGATCGGCATGAACCCTTTGTACCCCAACGGAATCATTTTCGGACAGTTCTTTTGCAAAATCATCCATATCGCATTCCCGGCATACGATACCATCCATGAATACTCCTCCATAAGGTCAGAATACAAGGATTAAGGAATGTCCCCAATTTTTTTTACCACATTCTATCTACAGTTTATCGAAACAAAACTGTACAAAGGCCAGGGCCCGCTGAGGAGAAATTTGTATTGAGGATAATTCTCCCGCAGTGAACTGAATTCTGATCCAAAACCACCCGCATGCCCCCTGTTAATCATATAGGAGCCATGGAAAAACATAGCGGGTGACGGTAATACCCTTTTTATATGTTTAACAGCAGCCCGGGAAAGCCATCTGTGGATTTCTTCCGCCGGGATCTCGGCGGCATTTTTAAGGCAACGCTCCAAAAACAGTTGCCTTTTCTTTTGCATTAAAAACGAGGTTCCCGGCTTTCCTGTCAGGTCTTCCAGCGAGTATGAACCATTATTCATTTGCCTGCATTTTTCTTCTGCCTCTGTGATATTCCAAAGAGCCCTCACCGACATCTCCACCATTCCCCTGACCTCTTTTAAAGAGGTCAGAAACTGGTGGTAATTCCTGGTCAGCAACCCTTCCACATCCCCCTTGCCGCCCAGCAGTGTCCCGAACCTCACCGGCAGGAGGGCGTGATTTTCCATTACTCCTTTCAGCACCTCCCCGTGAATAATAACATTTTCCTCGTTTACCCTGGCCATAAAGCCTTCCCCCAGGGAAACCAGGGCGCTTACTTCATTGTATGCCACGGTAAAAATATTTCTACCGGAACACCTGTAATTAACCGGCTCCGGGCTGTCAATAATGCCATACAGATACAGCACTATACCTCACCATCTCCCGGGGGATATAATTTGTCCAGGGATGCCAGCACAACCCTCAGGCCCATGTAGACCAGGTCCACGTCCGCCACGGAGATAATTATATCTCCCGAGATGACCACCCCTTTATCCAGTATTAAATCCAGCAGTTCCAGAAGTGTTACGTTTTTCTCTCGAGACAGGTTATTCAGATTCATCACTCCCGGCGCCTCCCGCAAAATTGTACGGAGGCCAGGGACCGGAAGCAGAAAGGGTAAAGGAAGAGGATATATTGCCTTGTATCTCCCTGGTAGCCGCCAGGAAATCCTCCACCCTGTCAATGTCCACCAGGAAGGCTGCATTGACTATCATATCCGCCTTCTCTCCGGTAACATCCCGGCTCAGCAGCTTATTGAGCCGGGCGGCGCAGGAAATCTCCTCCAACCTCCGGTAACATAACGAAGAACTTTTTTCCATTTCACTTTCACATTCAATCTGTATACGCTCCTCCAGCTTTTTCCTCATGATAAAGGCTGTTCCTGACTGAGACCCTCCGGTGGCCTTTTCCAGCATATCCCTGATGGCGGGATTGAATTGTTTGATTTCCTGCACCAGTTTTTCCTGGTCGCAGTAAAGCTTAATCCCCCACTCCTGCCGCCCGTTTAAATATTCCAGTGTTTTTTCCATGGATTCACCCTGCTCCAGAAACATCTGCACAATTTTTTCGGGAGAGTTAAAAACAGTGCCGAATTTCATGGGAATCACCGGAAAATCAACTGTCTTCATAACATCTTCAATAACCTCTTGATGCTGTCTTGCCTTCTCTTCTAGCCACCCGGCGTCGGCCAGCCTCTCCTCTATGACCTCTTCATTGAATTCGCTGTAGGGAAATACTCTCACCACGGCGCAAAACTTTTTTCCCTCAGAAAAAATCAATTGCAGGCCGGCAGCTTGCCCGGAAGTTATTCCGGATAGCGCATCCCCGGCGCCGCCAATGGTGATGCAGTATAAATAATAAACAACTTCATCCTGAACATCCGTGACAGGACCGGGGTGGATAATACAGCCGGAAAACTTTTCCTCCAGTGCCTGGGTTAAACTGCTTTTAAATGCGCCGGACAGGGCTTCACTGAGTTCATTTCTTAGACTGTTATCGATCTCTTCGCATACTCCCGCCCAGGCTTCCTCCACCAGTTCCCTGGCCCTGGAAAGAAAATATGGCCTGACGCTTTCCCAAAAAGATTCAGGCAGAATCATCCCCGTCATCCTCCGCATCTCTTTCGTAATCTTCATTCTCCAGCTTTCTTTCCCTGGCTGTCCTTAATCTTGCTATCAGCAGCTCCTCACCGTAGTCATAATCCTCCTGGCTGATGTCCCCCATTTCAAAGGATTGCCGCAATTCCAACAATTGCCTTTGCAGTTTTTTTTCATCGTACAGTTCCTCGTCCACCCGCCAGTAAATCTCCTCAAAAATCCACCACAAACCCTTGAAGGGGGAGAGGAATAATTTTCCAAGCACCATATTAACCACCACCGGTTTAATCAATCCACTTTAACGTCAATAAAGTTGTACGGGGGCCACGGGCCGGTATATTTAAATTCCAGTGTTTGGCCATAAATATCGTAATAGCGGTTTACAGCCTGGTCAAATTTCTCTTCCCCGGCCTTATCCACCAGAAATGCCGCGTTTAAAACCATCCTTTCTCCCACTATGTCGTTGAGACGGGATTCCACGGCTTCCTTTTGCAGACCCTCGTAAATGTTTTTTATGTAATACTCCCTCTTCTGGTCGGCTATTTTCTGCAGCCTTTCCCCCAGTTGAACAATCAGGGGATAACTCTTTTCGGGACCCATTTCAACTATTTTGTTTTGTAGAATGGTCGCTTCCTCATCTGCCGCGCCCACCTCTTTTACGAAAGACTCCCTGGTCCAGAAAAGCTTTAACCCCACTTCAATTTTGTTACCCAGCCGCTTCAGGTTGGCCATAACCGCCGGATATATCTCCTCCATCAGTTTGTTCAGTGCGTCCATGCTTTTGCAGATTACCCCGAACCGCACCGGCACCACATCATGTTTTGCCATCACAGAGCTGATCACGCCCTGGTGGCACATGGCATTTTTTCCCACAGGGTCGTAATAATCCTCGGTGCTGTCGCTAACAACCGCCGCCATATCCCGGTAGTGAACGGTATATACCGGATGATTACCTTCACCCATGCCTATTTCCCCAAAGTTTTCCGGTTTGTTGACTTTTATAAAACAATAGAGGTATTTGCCCGTTTTTTCATTCATATTCCATCACCTTCCGGAGCATGTTATTAACTTCTTCCATGGCTTTTGCAATATTGGCCTCGCTGATGACGAACTGCTCCAGATTAACGCCGCCTGGGTTTTGGCGGATAAATTCCTCTATGGCCAGCAAGGCCGCCCTGCGGCATACAAACTCAATATCCGCGCCGCTAAAATTTTCCGACCTTTCAGCCAGGTTTTCCGGGTGAACCCCCTTTTCAAAGGGGCGCCCCTGTATGTGTATTTTAAACATTTCCACCCGGGACTGCAGGTCCGGCAGGCTTAAGCCCAACTTAACTTCAAATCTCCCGGAGCGCAGCAGGGCTGGGTCAACGGCGTCAATCCTGTTGGTGGCTGCCATGACCAAAACATTGTTCAGTCCCTCAATACCATCCATCTCAGTCAGCAACTGACTGACCACCTTCTCCCCGGCAGCTCCCCCCCCATAACCCCGAACAGGGGCCAGGCCGTCTATTTCATCAAAAAATATTATGCAGGGAGCCACCTGCCTGGCCCTTCTGAAAAGTTTGCGTATTTCCCTTTCTGATTCACCCACCCATTTTGAAATCAATTGCGGCCCTTTAACTGATATGAAGTTGGCATTGGCCTCATTGGCCACAGCCCTGGCCAGCAGTGTCTTACCGGTGCCGGGGGGGCCGTATAGCAGTATTCCCCTCGGCATTTTTGCACCTGCTTTGGTAAAGAGTTCCTTGTACTTTAGCGGCCATTCAATCAGTTGCTTTAAAAGTTCCTTTTCCCTGAACAGGCCGCCCACCTGTTCCCACCCCACCACGGGAATTTCCACCATGAATTCCCTAGCTGCGGAGGGCTCAATATCATTAAGTGCTTCTTCGAAATGTTTCATGGTTACCTTGAGCTCCGTCCAGCCGGACCATGACTTCTGTTCTTTACGAAGATTTAACCGGGGCAGGGACTCCCTGAGACAGCCCATGGCCGCCTCCTTACACAGGGCGCTTAAATCGGCCCCGGTAAAACCGGCGGTAAGCCCGGACAGCACCCCAATATCTACATCTCCGCCAAGGGGCATTCCCCTGGTGTGAATCTGTAAAATATCCCTGCGGCCTTTCTGATCCGGAACTCCTATATATATTTCCCGGTCGAAACGACCGGGCCGCCTGAGAGCCGGGTCCAGGGAATTGGGAATGTTTGTGGCCCCTATCACCACCACCTGGCCCCGGGAGGTAATCCCGTCCATCAGGGCCAGCAGTTGCGCCACCACTCTTTTTTCCACTTCCCCGCTGACTTCTTCCCGTTTGGGGGCAATGGCGTCTATTTCATCAAGAAAAATTATGCTTGGGCCTTTTTGCTGTGCCCTTTCAAATACTTCTCGGAGTTTTGCTTCACTTTCACCGTAATATTTATGAATAACCTCCGGGCCGCTAACATGAAAAAAGGCCGCTTCCGCCTCCGATGCAACGGCCCGGGCGATTAGTGTTTTACCAGTGCCGGGAGGCCCGCTCAAAAGAATGCCCCTGGGCGGGTCGATGCCCAGGTGCCTGAATACAAAGGGGTATTTTAGCGGCAGCTCCACTATTTCCCTTACTTTCTCAACTTCTTTTTCCAACCCGCCTATATCTTCGTAACAAAAAGCCCGGCTTCCGCCAGTCCCCTCCGGGGAAGCGTCCTTAATCACTATATCCGTGACGGATCCGGCTGTCACAATACCATCCGGCTCCACGTGAACCACATTTGCCTCAATTTTTTTGGAACCCCAGGCAGGTATCTGGACTTTATTGTTCACCTTAACCGGCAATCCCTCCAGATATCTGCGGATGTAATCGCTTTCCGGCCTGAATTCCCAGTTGGAGGGAATTGAAACAATTATTTTTGTGGCCACCGGGCAGGCGGGAACTTTTTTAATACTTACCCTGTCACCCAGCCCCAAACCGGCATTCTCCCTGAGCAGACCGTCTAGTTGTACCGCCCTTTTCCCGCGAAGTTCCCGGTGCTGGGGCATCAGCCGCGCCACCGCCGTGTCCCTGCCGGTTATTGCAACCACGTCCCCCACATCCGCCCCGAGCCCGGCAATGTCCTCCGGGTCGAGGCGGGCAATACCCCTGCCCACGTCTTTATAAAGTGATTCGGCCACAATAAAATCATCAGAGCGTTCCATAGAATATTGCCCCCTTTACCCCCAATGCCCTCAGGCCGCCTTGTCCAGGGTAATGGTCAATATGCCGTTACGCACAGTATATTTAAGGGATCCCGGATTAACCCCACAGGGAAGAGGTATGGATTTCACCTTCTCTCCGGCTTCATGTTGAATT
The DNA here is from genome assembly GCA_965543975.1 of uncultured Desulfocucumis sp. Taxonomy (GTDB): domain Bacteria; phylum Bacillota; class Desulfotomaculia; order Desulfotomaculales; family Desulfocucumaceae; genus Desulfocucumis. The sequence goes on from CBEULQ010000075.1 coordinate 5,642, forward strand.
TGTATTTCCAGATCCTCACCGGATACCACAACATTCAGGTGATTTTCCTGTGCCCCAGGCACTTCCACCACAATTTGCAACGTGTTACCCTCGTCAAAAATATCCATTACCGGCTCCCAGGAGTGATTAGCAATTTTTTTATGAATTATTTTTTGCGGCTTTGCTTGACCCGCATGGAATGGCTGCGATGAATCCCCGAGAGCCCCAAGCTTGACAGTGAACCCGTATGTGCCCTGAATTGTTTTTTTATCCCGGGGGAAGTGAAACACCCCGGTTTTACTTTCCTCGGTTTTTTTCTCCGCATCCATTTTTTGAACAAGCTCCACCAGGTCGGTGATGCCTTTTACCACATCACTTAATTTCAACCCGTCAAGAAAATCTTTTTTCATTTTTTTACACCGCCCCGTGATAATTCCAGAGTTATACAAAGGTTAATCCGCCAGTCCGCCGGTATCATTTTCCTGCCCGTCAGCTTCACTGTCAGATGCATTATCCATCACTACATCAGCCGCAATACCGCTTGGATCCTCCGGAGTTTCGCTGCCGGGAGCCTCATTCATTACTGCATCTTCTGCAACTTTGCCTGACTCTTTCGGGATGTCCCTGGGGACAACCTCACGGGCAATCAGTTCGGCCAGATCCGCCCTTTTTTCAATGGTCAGAAACCTGTTTTCAGAGAGAAGAACATCCGTGTATACTTCCAGAGGGTTGACCATACCTCCGGACTGTTGTAATATTCTGGCTATTTTTATGCAGCTCCTGACGGAAATATTACTTCCTTCGCCAATCTTCCGTTTTATTCTCTGTAGGGAATCAACCAGCTTCTTGGCACTTTGCCGGTCCATGCCTGATTTGGCCATGGTAACAGCTATTTTGGTGTCCCTGTCCATTTCTAATATATCCAGGGTGATAATCCTGTCGTCCAGCGCCATCTGGCTTTTATGAACACCGGCATACTCCCGGGGATTGCTGGTAAATATCACCTTAAACTCCGGGTGAACCTCCAGGTAGTGGTCTTTTTTTTGTAAACCGGTCAGGCTCAACATTCTTTCTTCCAGGACGGACAGTAAAAAGTTATTAACCTCCGGCCTGGAACGGGTATATTCGTCATATATAAGGGTATATCCGTTGGTACAAGCGGCGGTGACTCTACCCTCCGCCCAGCGGTGCTCCAGGTCTTCTTCCAGGAGGTAAACGCTGTGAACAAAATTGTCAACCATTTTTCTTTTGTGGTAGCCGTAATTACCCCCGATGAGATCGGAGCCCATCATTTCCTCGTTACCGTGGATAAATACCACAGGCCTGCCTAGTTCCTTGGCTACATACAGCGCCAGGGACGTTTTGCCGATACCGGACGGTCCGCTTAAATTTACTGCTATACCCGCTTTTAGATATGCTATGGCTTTTTCTTTTAATTTTTTAAAATGGTCTGTTACCACAAAATTAGATGATTGTATTTTAAGAATGTAATGATCTTTCATTCTAATGCCTTCCTTTTAATTAAATTGTTATATCTTTATGTATTTAACGCATTATCCCTGGACCGCATGGTTTTTCTCTCAAAGTCGATTACTTCAAAATCTAGGCTTACCCCCACCTCATATATGGCCATAAGGTCATCCCTGGCTCTTTTGCGCATGTATTCAACATCTTCAGCCACTTCAATCTGCACCCGCCAGATGTCCGCTTCTTTTTTAACTCCGATCACCGTTCCCTGTTTGTTCAGGTTGGTGACAAAAAAACTCTGGACAGCATCAATAACCCTTTCAATCATAATTAAGACCTCCGGTGGAATAATTGGTTTTCAATGGCAGGCCCAGCATGCAAGACTGCATCTGGGCCCTCTCAAGATTGTGCCGGTATTATGTTGGCTAGCAAACCCTAATAAGCGGATTAATCAGTAAAGTTATATATATATAAGCAGCCGCTTTAGTGATGTGCGTACTCCCTGCGTATTTTCTCCAGTATTTTCAGTGTTTTCTCCCATATTATCTCGGCTTTTTTCCTGTCCGTTTCATAGAAATTCAGAAGTTCCCGCACTTCCTCCAGGCGTTTGGCCCTGTCTGCCGCAAGCAGTACCCGAATGGCTTCAGTTTCACTTATTCTTTCCTGCTGGAATTTCTCAAGAAGCTCCTTAATGAATTTTTCCAGCTGGAGAAGATACTTTGATCTTTGTTTTTGTGACCGGATCATGTCCTGGCCCAACTCTTTAAAATTTGCTGCAAGGGACAATGGTAATCCCCCCTTTATAATTAAGCGTTTATTTGGGACATACCGGCACTGGTATGTCCCAAATAACATTTTTTCCGGGGCTTCGGGCAGGTACCTCAAACAGGGCATCCTGTATCATAATACAGCGGCGGTGTAACATAATCGGCCGTCATTAGGCCGGGAGAATTTTTTACTCCTGAAGGCCGCTCCAAAAAATTTCGCCTGGCACTAACCGAATTTGCCATGCTTATTTTGGAACGGCCTTAAGGATGACTCAAAAGCATCAAGTAGAGACTTATGCATTTTTGTTACATACAGCCGGCAGTTGTTTTGTATTAGTCTGCAGGGCCGGCTTTTAATGATTATGCAGCGTGTTCGTAAACTAAGGGCTTGGTCAGGCCTACGGCTTCGGCGTACTTGAGCCATGTTTCAACGGAAGCAATAACTACCCTTGCCTCAATGGCCAGCAGCTCTATACCAACCAGCGATACCCTTGCAAACAGGTCAATAACTATACCTTTGGTCAGAATCCTGTCAATGACTTCTGCCAAGCTGGATGCGTCTACGCTTTTGCGTACCATTAAATACCACTCCTTTTATTATTTCATATGCCGTGCTTTCACGGGCAGACCTGCCCCGGTAGCCCCTGACCG
>CBEULQ010000076.1:0-8293 GCA_965543975.1 uncultured Desulfocucumis sp.
AGAATCGGCAGGAAAGAAAGCATCCTTAGCGGATGAGGCAACCTGAACGGGTTGTTGCCTGGAATTCTTGTCGCAATGCTCCTTGAAGCCCTCGCTTCTATAAGCGGGGGAGGTTCACTCCAGGGCATCCGCCAGTACGAAGCTTTTTACGGTAACTCCCCGTATTCCTTGTAAATCAGCAGCCAGCTTTTCCAGCCCGGCCTCATCGGACTGGGCTACCAGGGTAATAATTCCCCTCTCCCGCCCCGGATCGGGTATTCCGCTACGCATTATAATCTCCGAGCCATACCTGGTTAAAACCTCCTGCACCTCCGGACCGTGACAGGCCCGGTCCTCCACCAGCAACCCCAGTACACTGATATTCCTGGCCAATTTATACACTCCTTCCTTAACCCTGGCCAAAGGCCATCCGTCAGCACGCCCTCCCGGGTTTAAAATATGATTTGATTTATTATGTCCGGGGAAATTTTTAATATAAGTGATATCACCAAAATATGGCTGCAACTTAAATCCTAAAAGCCACATAATACCAATTGACTGTCTTCCCCGGCAAAAATATAATAGATTTACAGAACACATGTTTGGTGATAATATGAAACGAATTATTTTACTCGCGGATATGAACAGCTTCTTTGCAAGCTGCCACCAGGCGGTTCAGCCCGAACTGCAGGGCAAGGAAGTTATCGTGGCCGGCGACCCCCGGAAGAGAACGGGCATCGTGCTGACGGCGTCCTATCCTGCCAAGGCCTTGGGAATAAAAACCGGTATGGGCGTATGGGAAGCAAAGAAGATATGCCCGCACGGTTATTACTTTAAGCCTGACTATCCCCTGTACATGGAATTTTCCAGCAGGATACTGGGTATAATGCGCGATTTCACCGACCTGGTGGAACCCTTTTCCATTGACGAGGCCTTCACCGACCTCACCGGGGTGGTGCATCTCTGGGGACCGCCGGAACGCATTGCCCGGACACTTAAGGAGCGTATTCGCCTGGAGGTGGGAGTGCCTTGCAGCGTAGGTATAGGACCAAATAAGCTGATTGCCAAAATGGCGGCGGGACTGCAGAAGCCGGACGGCCTTACCATACTGGAAACCATTGAGGATTTCAAAATGGCATTCTGGCCTCTACCTGTGAGAAAACTGTTCGGCATAGGGTCCAGATACGAAAAACATCTGCGCAAATACAACATTCGCACCATCGGGGAACTGGCCAATTTTCCCCAGGAGATACTTAAAAAAAGATGGGGCAAAAACGGGGAAATGCTGTGGCTTTGCGCCAACGCCCTGGACTATAGCCCGGTGATTCCGGGTTCCCTGGACACCTCCAAAAGCATGGGCCAGCAGAGGACTCTGCCCAGGGACCTGAAGGGCTTCAAAGAAATTCAGGTGGTAATGCTTGAACTTAGCGAAATGGTGGCCCGCCGGGTACGCCAGGGAGGCTACGTAGGCCGCACGGTTAACCTGACCCTGCGGGACGCCCAGTTTTGCTTCCTGTCCAGATCACAGAGCATGCCCTATACCAACCTGGCCGACGACATATACCACACCGCCTGCCAGCTCCTGCACAGGCACTGGAATGAATCCCGGCCGGTAAGGCTTGTGGGCGTCTCCCTGGACAATCTGACCAGGTGCGGTCCTGTTCAATACGATATATTCGGCGCCAAGACCAGGCAGTTGGCACTGGCCCTGGCCTGCGACAAAATCCGGGACCGGTTCGGGGAAAAGGCCATTACCAGGGGAATATCCCTAACGGAGGTGAGTATAGTTGGCAGGCAACAAAGATAACGTGCTATGGGAAAAACACCGGATGTTCCTGCCGGAGATGCGGAAATTGGCCGTCCATCGCTGCAGGGACTGCAAATTTTTCGTTAATATAAAGGGCAAGTCCGAGGTCAGAAAAGGATGCGTGGTCAATATCAGGGCTTACAACACCCTGCGGGAAAAGGTGCCGGACACGGTGCAGGTTATGGATATCATCAAGCGGGTGGGCCTGGAGGGACTGGAACAGTGTCTTAAAAACGGCAACCCGGAAGCCCAGAGCTGCGGCAGGTTTCTATTAAAATAAGCAAAATCCAAGGTGGTAAAGTCTACCTTGGATTTTACATTATAATTTATGATAAAGATACCATAAACGGAATAATAGCTTTTATTACAGATTCTTTATCCTGCAAATGCAGACCATGTCCAGCATTATTTAGCTTAACATGGTAAACCTTTGGCAGTAAACTCAATGCCTTCTTCACATCTTCATCCCTCATTAGTCCTCCCAGTTCCGGATTGCTTTGAAGAATTAAGACAGGGCATTGAATTTCTGAAAACAATCTATCTATTTTGTAGCCGGCGTAGGTTTCATTAAAATGATCAATATCTGCTGTAAGCACCTCAGGATCAAGCCGGCTAAGACAATCTGCCATAAATTGAAAATAAGGATTATCTTCCCCATGAACTTGATAAGCCGGAACCAGTTCTTCCTGATCAGGAGCGGGTATTAATTGTTTTTTTAATTCAGAAATGATACTTTCAACAGATTTTGTTTTTGCCAAATCCCGCCAAAAAATTAATGTATCTTTATAACTTTCAGAGATCTTCTTGTGAAATTCTGTTGAAATTATTGAATCACCAATTATCAGTGCTTTAACAAGTTCAGGATTGTATGCCGCCACCATAATTGCTATCATGCCGCCAAGGGAATAACCAAAAATAATGGTTGGTTCTTTAATACAGTTTCTAATAAAAGATGCTGTATCCGGCAAATAGTCCTGTATTTTATATGATTCGGCCCTGTCAGATTTACCATGACCCCTATGGTCTAATGCATATATATGCCAATATTTTTCCAGTTGAGGAATTAAATTTAAAAAAGAGCGCCACCTTGAAGAAAGTGCGTGGAGTAGAAGCAAGGGTGAACCGCCGGGCGAACTTTCCGCATAATTCAGATTAACCAATCCCGTATTAAATGTTTTTTCTATTATAATGACTACCCCCTTTCTCTTAGATTATTATACCAGACAAACTTTTATGTTTCGCATCAGAAAAACCGGCCAGGGAATACTAGGTGAAAATTGAAACGGGGTGAAACCTATGCGCCCCATCTGGAAAGGCGCTATAAGTTTCGGACTGGTTTTTGTGCCGGTTAAGCTCTACGCGGCCACGGAACAGAAAGATATAAAATTCAATTACCTGCACGAAAAGTGCAAAACCCCCGTTCAGTACAGGCGTTTCTGCCCCGCCTGCGAACGGGAAGTGCCCATGGATGAAATAGTCAAGGGATACGAATATGAAAAAGGCCGCTACGTCATTGTACGGGAGGAAGATTTTGAACGGCTGGCCGGGGCTGGTGGCACCAAAAGCATTGAAATAATGGACTTTGTTGATTTGAAGGAAATAGACCCAGTCTACTATGAAAAACCCTACTACCTGGCCCCCGGTGAGGGCGGCTCCAAGGTATACGAGTTGCTGCGGCGGGCCATGGGGGAAACAGGCAAGGTGGCGGTGGCCAGGGTGGTCATCCGCAACCGGGAATCCCTGGCTACCATCAGGGTGGGGGATAAAAATGTTTTAATCATGAGCACCATGCATTACCCTGACGAGATCCGGCAGTCGGACATGCTGCCGGAGATGAATTACCGGGTGGACCTTCACGACAATGAAGTTAAAATGGCGGTAAACCTTATCACCAGTCTGTCGGCTGATTTCCGGCCGGAAAAATACGTGGACACCTACAGACAGAACCTGATGGAAGTAATTCAAGCCAAAATCGCCGGCGAGGCGGTTGAGATCCCGGCCAGGGCGGAAACCGGCAAGGTGGTCGATCTTATGGAAGCCCTCAAGGCCAGCATTGATCTGGCCAAAAAGGAGAGAAAGGAAGAAGCCCAGAAGGAGAAACCGGCCGGAACTGCCAAAACTGCCAGGGCCAGGCGGAAGACATCCTAAGATGATTTATTCAGGATGGGAGGCCTGTAAAAAATAAAAACGGACAAACTACCTATCATCCGCCCCATGCTGGCCGCAAGCTCGGCTCCCTTCGACAGCCCGGAGCATCTTTTTGAAATAAAATGGGACGGCTACCGGGCACTGGCTTACCTGGACAACGATACGGATATAATGTCCCGCAATCTTATTGGCATGAGGGATAAATTTCCCGAACTGATCAGCCTGCACAGCAGGGTTAAAAAAAGACCGGCTATTTTGGACGGGGAAATTGTGGTTTTTGAGAACGGCAGGCCTTCTTTTGCCGGAATTCAATCCCGGGGCAGAATTGCGGGGGCCGGAACGGCAAAACAGGCTTCCATCAGGAATCCGGCGGTTTTTATCGCCTTTGACGTTCTCTACAGCGATGGAGCGCCGGTAATGGAGTTCCCCCTAAAAAAACGGAAAGAAATACTGGCCGACATGATCACGCCTGGAGACGAGTTATTGCTGTCTCAGTTTATCCTTAAAGAAGGAATTGACTTTTACAACGCCTGCGCAGGAGAAGGGCTGGAAGGAGTAATGGCCAAAGCCTTAAACAGCCCCTATCTTCCCGGACGCCGTTCGGCTTACTGGAAAAAAATCAGACACACCAGGGAGGCCGACCTGATCATATGCGGCTACCAACCCGGCCGCGGGGGGCGCTCCCTGGGTTCCCTGGTGCTGGGAGGCATGAAGAACGGAAGACTTGTATACCAGGGCAAGGTGGGCACCGGTTTCAGCACCGGAGAAGCGCTTGCTTTGATTGAAGCCCTACAAAAAATTGAAGTCCCGGAACCTGTCATGGACATTCCTTCCGTGGAGAAAAAACAAACCAGGTGGGTCAGGCCGCTGCTGGTCTGTACGGTTAATTACCTCACCACAACAGCGGATGGTTACCTCCGCCACCCCGTCTTTCGCGGCATACGCCGGGACAAATCCCCGGAGGAATGCCCGGAGGCGGAAAAGCAGTAATTCCAGTGCCGGGGTTGATTTTAGTGAGCGAAAAAATTACTGTAATCGAAGGACGCCAGGTTAAACTGACAAATCTGGAAAAACCCCTCTGGCCGGAGGGGCTTACAAAGGCGCATCTCATAAAATATTATCTGGACATGGCCCATTACATACTGCCCCATATTTACAACCGGCCGGTGGTGATGAAACGGTACCCCGACGGCATAAACGGTGAATCCTTTTATCAGAAGGAATGCCCCGACTATGCCCCGGAATGGGTCAAAACCCACCCCGTGGAGCATTCCGAAAAAACCGTCAACTATATAATCTGCAATGATTCAGCCACTTTGGCCTGGCTGGCCAACCAGGCCTGCATCGAACTCCACGCCTGGCTGGGCCGGATTGAAAACCTTAACAAGCCGGACATGGCGGTCATAGACCTGGACCCCGCCGAAGGTGCGTCGTTTAAGGACACCCTGGATATAGCCCTGCTGGCCCGCAGGGCCCTGGAGGAATTCGGCCTGCAGAGTTTTCCCAAAACATCGGGCGCCAGCGGTCTTCACCTTTTTATTCCCCTGGAACCTGCCCATACATGGCAGGAAATAACAGCCGCCATGAAATACGTGGCGGAATTAATAACAGGCATATACCCGCAAAAGGCTACCACGGAGCGCAAGGTGGAAAAACGGCCCCGGGGCGTGGTGTACATTGACTATTTGCAGAACGGAAGAGGCAAAACAATGGCCTTCCAATACAGCCTGCGCCCTCTCCCCGGCGCCCCGGTTTCAGCCCCCTTGCTCTGGGAGGAAATTGAAAAAGGGGAACTATCTCCGGATGATTTCACCATCCAAACGATATTCCCCCGTCTGAAATCCCTGGGCGATATCTACAAAGATTTGCTAAAACTCAGACAGCCGCTGGACAGGCTGCTTAAATTGGCCCGGATTACAAATTAACTTGGTAGATGTCTTTAAACCCTAAAATTGTATACGTTATTCTCTACTATAATAATAGTCCTGCTTTCTGGCGGGAAGCAATTTAATCAAAGCCATCCCTGCTACAAAACCGCCTATGTGAGCCCACCAGGCCACCGGGTTGGCCATGCCGCCTATGGAGGCGGCCCCGTTAAACAGCTGCAGCAAAAACCACAGTCCAAGAAAAACAATGGCTGGAAGTTCCATAATGGTAAAAATAATAATAATTGGAACCAGGGCCAGTATTCTGGAACGGGGGAATGCTATGAAATAGGCTCCCAACACCCCGGCCACAGCTCCGCTGGCGCCTATTACCGGCACTTGGGAAGCGGGATCTGATAATACATGGGTAATACCCCCAATTATACCCACAACCAGATAAAACAGCAGATATTTAAAATGACCCAGCCGGTCCTCCACATTATCCCCGAAAACCCATAAATAAAGCATGTTACCCAGCACATGCACCCATCCGCCATGCAGGAACATTGCTGTTACGAAACTGAGCAGCACGGGGAGTACAGGCGCCCCGGTGAGAATATTATAAGAGACGTCCACAGGTATCAACCCGTAATTAAAATAAACCTGGTTCAGCTTATCCACGGGAAGCAAAAACTGCCGGGTAAATATGTAAAGGTTCAGGGCAATCAATATCCAGTTTACGTAAGGCCTGGTACGGGATCGGACGCTGTCTCGCAGGGGGATCATGGCTGTCACCTCACACAACATAATTTTACATCAAAAATACGACCTTTTCACACAAAAAAATAACTAATCCCTACCATATGAAATAAACCCTTCCATGCCCAAAAAAAGGGCCTTCGGCCCTATCTTTATTTTAAAAGGGGCTGCTGCCCCTCGGGACTATCGGTCCCTCACCCCGCTCTGAAGTGTAAGGGGGCCCCCCTTACAATCCCCTTTGGGAATTATCTGCTTGGATAATTCCCAATCTCTAGAATAACCTTTCCTACGGGTAGTCAATTCCAGACGCTGCCCGCCGTGGATTAATTTGAGTTATCAGACAGGAAGGGCCTCAATTTTCCGTTTTTAATGATATACATCCTGGTTTCACCGGTTATCATATCTGTTTTGGTATAAATCAGTCCGTACTCAATGGTCTGTGAAATATTGACGCTATATCTGGGTGTATAGGCGTCATCCGGCAGATAGCCCTCCACGCCGGCCGGCACCGTTTTCAATCCGGCTATACAGAATCCGGCCAACAGGCCCGCTAAAAAAACAACCACACCCACCCAGACGAATTTATATTGTTTCAGGGGTTCTATCATTTGAAAGCTCCTGTTTCGCTATTTTGAGTAAATTTGCTAAAAACCTGCGCATTTCTATTTTCCCCATACAATTAATAATTTTATCCTCATCAATAATGAATGGTTCGATTTTACATAAATTCGCTCTCCCGGAAAAAATAAATCCTGTCCATATCATGACAGGATTAGTAAATGTTTAATTATTTTGTATGCTTGTTTTTGAACGGCCTCTTTATGCCTTATTAGTGAAGCCTTGTCACTAAAGCCTAATTAGGGTATAACCTTGTTAAGCGGGTATTCAATGATATCTCTGGCGCCTGAGCGGCGAAGCAGCGGGATCAGTTCCCTTGAGGTTTTTTCATCCAGAACGGTTTCCACCGCCACCCAATCGCTATTATACAACTGCGCCACAGTTGGATGCTTCATGGCGGGCAGAACCGACAGCACCTCGTTAATCTTGTCACCGGGCACATTCATCTTCAGGCCCACTTTCAAGTCCGCCGTCAACGCTCCCTGCAGCAGAACCGAAAGGTTTTGCAACTTTTCTCTTTTCCAGTTATCCTCCCAGGATACCCTGTTGGCATGGAGCCTGGTGGTGGACTCCAATATAGTGGCAATCACCCTGAGATTATTGGCCCTTAGCGAGCTGCCGGTTTCCGTAAGGTCGGCAATGGCATCAACCAGTTCCGGCACTTTAACCTCGGTGGCGCCGTAGGAAAACTCCACCGTTGCCCTTACTCCGTTTTGCGCCAGATAATTTTTGGTCACCTTAACCAGCTCAGTGGCAATCCTTTTTCCCTCAAGGTCTTTCACCGTTTTGAAATTGCTGTCATTGGCCACTGCCAGCACCAATCGGATGGGGTTGGTGGTCTGCTTGGAATAGGCCAGATCGGCAACCTCAACCACGTCCGCCTCATTCTCCATTATCCAGTCAAGGCCGCTCAACCCAGCGTCCAGCACACCCTCATTTACGTAACGGGGTATTTCCTGAGCCCGCATCAAAACCACTTCAATTTCAGGATCGTCAATTGATGGGAAATAAGACCTGCTGCGTACAGCCAGATTAAATCCGGCCCTTTTGAATAATTGAAAGGTAGCCTCCTGCAAACTTCCCTTGGGCAATCCCAGCCTTAGTTTCAAAATTTATT
>CBEULQ010000077.1:0-8254 GCA_965543975.1 uncultured Desulfocucumis sp.
GGACGGCGATTCCACTGATGATTGACTCACGGAGACGTCAGAAGTCTCCGGATGACGGTAATCACGAATCCCCAGATGGCGACCTCATCAAATGCGGTATGGATTAGATGGAGGATAGATGCGTAAGCTACACAATCATAAGGAGGTAAATGCAAGGTGAATACAAGTGAACCCTCGGAGGAGAAACCAACAGTATTAATGTTTCAACCCACTCCATTAGAATTCATTGATGACGAACGCATCGCAAATTGGGAAACGCAGAGACGTGAGGAACTTGGCCTAAGTAATGATGTGAGGGAAACCAACCCTAGCGTTTCGTACTGCTCTCATGGCGACCACTACTACGCCTGTGACATGGATGAGGTCTGATTTCAAAAGAGGTTGCGTGGCGATTGTGAGTCACCACAACGACCTTCATGCCCATACTGTTCAAAGAGAATTGGCAACGCATAAAGATATACAGTGTCATATTATTCCTAGTGACCGTATATCTGAGAGTGGGCAGCTAACGTGGACGAACCTTAACGAGCGAGAAACTTCTTCCGTGTTGCCCACTTTCGACGGGCAAGGGATAGATGTGAGAGAGATTGATACGATCTGGTACCGTCGTGGCTTCGTGCCCCAGGAAGTAGGGCTGAACGGTGATCCAACACACGTAGACGTTACAAAAGACGTGATCAATAACAGTTCTAAATGGGCGTTGTATGGCCTCCTTCTTAGCAATTTCAGAGGCAAGTGGATCAATGATCCTAGCTCCAACCGTATCGCTGAGAACAAGGCAGTTCAACTCAAGGTTGCACGAGAGGTTGGCTTGGCCACTCCAAAAACACTGATCAGCAGTGATCCCCATGAAGTCAGAAGATTCTGTTCACTGCTCAATAATCAGGTAGTTGTGAAGACAATCCGGCCCTGCCGTTACACACCAATCGTAACCCAAAAGCTCAGACCTGAACATCTTGCGTCAGATGAGTCTATTCGACTCTGTCCAGCTATATACCAGGAGTACATACCTGGGGATCGTCATTTGCGAGTTCACGTATTCGGTGATCTCGTTCTGGCTAGCTCCATAGAGTCAAGCAACTTGGACTGGAGACCTGACATAAATTTAAAATGCCACAGTTACGATTTAAGTGAAACGCTCTCCTCGAAGATTCGTCAGGCCGTACAAGCCCTAAACCTACGTATGGGAATTGTCGACTTAAAACTAAACGGTGAAGAGCCCACTTTTCTTGAAATTAACCCGCAGGGGCAGTTTCTCTTCGTTGAAGCTTTGAGTGGTGCACCACTTACAGCCGCTATGGCTGAATTCCTGTACTCAGAGTCACTGGCAGCCCGTTTGGCATAGCTCGCGACTCCATAACATACGCAGGGCCGACTGGAAGTACTGGACTGGTTCGCCGAGCGAGAGAGTAGGCCCAATACTAGCGAAGCTACGCTGGTACTGGGCCTACTAGGTGAACTTAATTAACATTAACCCTTGGATTTCCCAAAAGGACAAACAGGATACCTGCACTCTTTACAGCCCAAGCAAAGCCCGCCGTGGCCCATCATGGCTATTTCCTTCCTGGTAATTCTTTCTTCTGCCAGTACCCTTGGCAACACCAAATCAAACACAGTTGCTTTAAAATACATAACACAGGCAGGCAGGCCTATTATGGGAATCTCACCCAGGTAGGCCAGTAAAAACATGGCGCCCGGCAACACCGGAGAACCGTAGGTCACCAGTTCCGCGCCGGTGGATTTAACTCCATACGGGGTAACATCATCGGGGTCTACAGACATCCCGCCGGTAGTAATGATCATTTGGGCTCCCTGGTCACGCAAATCCAATATTTTATCCCTTATCTGATCCGCGTCATCGGGAAGCAATACATGCCACAATACACGGCAATCATAGCGTGAAAGCTTCTCCTTTACCACCGGGCCGAATTTATCCTGGATCCTTCCATAATAAACTTCATTTCCGGTGGTAATCAACCCCACCTTAAACTGCCGCATCTCCTTAACTTCCAGCAACGGACCCCTTTCGCGGCATATCTCTTCCACCGCCGCAATTTTATCATTCTTTACCACCAGGGGTATCACCCTGGTACCAGCCAATATTTCGCCCCTTTCCACCATCTGGTTGGTGTGCCTGGTGGAAAAGGATATCTGGTCAATTTCATTGACCTGGCATAGTCCGTCAACGTCAATTTTAAGCAGCCCGCTCCTGGCGGCTTTTATGGTTACCTTGCCCTCGGTTGGTTCGGAATATTCCACGCCCTGCCCTATAGCTACCTTGGCAATCCTCAGGGCAGCATCATTTTCGTGCAGCAGGTCACTCCCACATTCCCAAATGTAAAGGTGATCCTTTCCCAGTTTAAGCAATTCCGGGATATCTTCCTCACTTACTACATGGCCTTTTTTGAAAGCAGGTCCCTTGAATTCTCCCGGCACTATTCTGGTGATGTCGTGGCAGAGAACCATCCCCACAGCATCTTCCACCCTGACTTTTCGCATTTATGAACATCATCTCCCTGTTATGTTGACTGGTTAAGGTTCCGGCGCCAAGGTAGAGAAGCGCCTCAAGTACCCCGCCGGCCACTGCCCGGGATTTATCTGAAATTGTATAACAGTTTTCCTGAATAACCCTGGGATCGATATCCCCTACCTTCATACCTTTATGTACGCTGAGACCGCTTTTTAAAAGCCCCCTTAGCATCCCGTCAATGGTGGCCACCAGGGGAATATCATCAATTTTGGCTACCAGCTCACCTTTTACCACCTGGTCCCCTATTGCCCTCGCCGCATGAAAAAGTCCACTGGCCGGCGACCGTAAAACACGTTCCTCACCGTAACCGCCAATAATACCCGGTACTCCTGTATTCGGCTGGGCGGTCCCGCTTAAGATCACCCTTCCCAAATTATGTCCCCTCATGGTTTCCACCACCGCATGCACATCAACCCCGGCGGCAAATCCCGGGCCCAAGCCAATCACCACAGACGCTTCACCAATGCTGGTACCCAGATTTTTTTTCGCCAGAACAGCATCTATTACAGCGGCAGGCTTTAATATATTTACCAGGTTCCATGCAGTATCCACCGCCACCGCAATGTTACCAGCACTTAATATTGCCCGGATTTCCTCAACGCCCCGGGCAAGTTCGGCCGTAACACCTTCCACACGGTGTTTTCCACTGTATACAGCTTCGGCGTATGATACCGTTCGGCGGATTACAGTTGGCTGCGGTATTTCCAGCATTACCACCGAAAATCCGCTCCTTAACAGCCTGTGAGCTGTACCGCTGGCCAGATCTCCCCCGCCTTTAATCAGCACCAAATTATTCAATATTATTCCTTTCATTATTCTCATTCCCTTTATAGCCGTTAAATTTGTGAATCAATATTTTGCTTTTCCTTTTCCCTTTTTTCTTTTAGTGCCCGCCAGACCTTTTCATAGCTAAGAGGCAAGCTGTTCACCCGGATACCCATGGCGTCATATATGGCATTGGCATAGCAACCCATTGTTGGAATGGTGGCCCCTTCACCTACTTCCTTTACCCCCCAGGGTCCGGCCGGCTCATAGCTTTCCACCAGTTCAGAGGTTATCCTGGGCATATCCACGGCTGTGGGCATCCGGTACTCAGCCAGGTTGGGATTTAATATCTTCCCTTTGTCATCAAAGAGAACTTGCTCCCAGATAGATTCTCCCATACCCATGAAGAGCGCGCCATGCACCTGCCCGTGCAGCAGGGAAGGGTTAATTACCATGCCGCAGTCATGAACATCCCATACCTCTTTCACATCAATTTCTCCGGTTTCTTCATCTATTTCAACTTCGCTTATCTGCGCCGCAAAACTGTATGCCGGAGAAGTTCCCACCGGCGCTCCTTTGAATTTTCCTCCAAGTTTGGGTGGAGTATAAGCTCCCTTACCCACCAGAGGCCCTTTGCGCACAAAGAATTCCCTGGCCACCTCGCCAAAGGGCTTTGTTATTTCGGGGTTTGATTTCACAAATATGACGCTTTCCCTGCAGTCCAAATCGCTGACGTCAACTTCCATCATTTCCGCAGCCAGTTCCAGCACCTGATCTTTAACCTCTTCACCGGCCTTTTTCACGGCTGCCCCCGACATGAGGGTCTGCCGGCTGGCATAGGCACCGAAATCATGGGGAGTGGTTTCGGTGTCAGCTGCAACAATCTTCATATTTTCATATTTAAAGCCCATAGCTTCCGCAGCCATCTGGCAGAGCACCGTATCGGAACCCTGCCCAATATCCGTAGCCCCGGTGTATAAAGTCGCCGCTGAACCGTCTTCATGTACTTTTATTATCGCTGAGGCATGGGGAAGATTGGTGCGGTATATGGGGTAACCGGCCCCACTGACAAAGCTTCCCAGGGCGATACCAATACCCCTGCCCTTGGGAAGTTTACCCTTTTTCTGCTCCCAGCCCGATATTTTTTTAGCTTTATTAACGCACTCCGTGAGTTCGCAGGAATTTACCTTGAATTCATTGGGTGTAATGGTATTGGGCTGGCGGGCGTTTACCATACGCAGTTGAATGGGATCCATACCCAAATCCGCAGCCACATTATCCAGGTGACATTCAAAGGCATACCTGGGCTGCGGGGCCCCGTGGCCCCGCTGGGCGCCACAGGCGGGAAGGTTGGTATAGGCCCGGATCATATCAAACTTAAAATTTACAAAATCATAGGTAAGGGTCAGCATAGCGCCGGCATAATAGGCAGAAGCAATACCCAGGCTGGTATAGGCCCCGCCGTCCATCATGAAGTTGGCGTGCACCCCGAGTATTTTACCGTTTTTATCCACACCGGTGGTAATTTCCATTACTTGCTTATGGCGGCCCCGGTTGTGGGCAAACATTTCGTGGCGGTCGTAAAACATCTTAACAGGACGACCGGTAATTTTTGACAGCACCGCACCGCAGAACTCCAATCCGGTTGGCTCCAGTTTCCCTCCGAACCCTCCGCCCACAAATGTCTTAATTACCCGCACATCCCCCATCTTCAAACCAAACTCACGGGCAATATAATACTGGAAATAGTGCGGTGACTGGGTGCTGGAATAAACGGTAAGCTTCCCGCCCTCCCATATGGATATGGCCGAGTGAGGCTCAATGGGACACTGGTATGTGCGGTTTCCCACAAAGCGGTCGGTGCGCACATGGTACGCCTCGGCAAAGGCGCTTTCCACATCGCCGAAATTCTGGTGAATTTCCGTGTTTATGTTCCTGGGATATTCGTCGTGTATCTGTGGAGCGCCCTCCTTAACGGCTTCTTCAGGGTCAAAAACCGCAGGAAGAACTTCGTATTCCACCTTAATCAGTTTAAGTGCCCTATAAACAGTTTCTTCATCCACGGCGGCCACAGCGGCCACCTTATCCCCCACAAAGCGCACCTTGTCAATACAGAGTATATTTTCATCCCAGCGGGCCGGGCTGATACCGTATTTCAGGCTGGGTACATCCTTATGGGTTATAACAGCCTTGACCCCGGGCAGTTTTTCGGCCTCAGAGGTGTCTATGCTGATTATCCTGGCATGAGCATGGGAACTGGTGAGTATTTTGCCCACCAGCATATTGGGAAATTTAAGATCACCGGTGTATTTCGCCTGGCCGGTAACCTTTACCCGGCCGTCAATTTTAGGTACACTTTTACCGATAACAGTATATTTATCACTCATGGCGCTCACCCCTTCCTTATTTTCCGGCGGCAGCCAGAATAGCCTTGACTATATTCACGTATCCCGTACAGCGGCAGAGGTTTCCGGCAATAGCCTCCCGCACTTCCTGTTCTGTGGGATGAGGGTTTCTGGCAAGTAATGCCTTGGCTGACATAATCATTCCCGGTGTGCAGTAGCCGCACTGCACGGAGGCATTTTCAACAAAGGATTCCTGTATGCTGTCCAGTTTTTCGCTCTGGGCCAAACCCTCGATGGTGGTAAATTCGTGTCCGTCCGCTTCCACAGCAAGGACAATGCAGGAATTTACAGGCTTGCCGTCCATTAGAACAGTGCAAGAGCCGCAATCGCCCAACTCACAACCTTTTTTTGTTCCGGTTAAATCCAACTCATTCCTTAAAAAATTAACCAAAAGGGTGTTTGCCTTAACAACCCGGGTATAGTTGTCCCCGTTCACCTTAATGGTAACCAAATATCTTTTTACACCGTTATTGTCAACTATTTCCTGCATTTTCTCATCCCTCCCTACACATGACCTTCATCTATGGCTTTACGGAGGGCACGCTTGGTAAACACCCTGACCATATCCCTCCGGTACTCTTCAGAACCCCGGATATCCGAAATAGGTTTGCACTCCGAGGATGCGCATACACCCACTGCTTCCAGCAAATCTGCATTGACAGCTTTCCCTATGATCATAGTCTCGGCCTTTTTGGCCCGCATTGGTATTGGGGCCACTGCGCCAAGAGCAATACTGGCATCCTTACACACATTACCCTCCATGGCAACCGCCACCGCTACACCCACCACAGCCAGCGAACCAGAACGGCGCAGGCCGAATTTCATATAAGTGCTGCCGGTTAAAGACTGGTCGGGAATTACAATTTCCGTAAGCACCTCATCCCTGGCAATCCTGGTTTGTCCGGGGCCCACAAAGAAGTCTTCCAGGGCCATTACCCTTTCGCCCTTTGTCCCCACCAGGGTTATTGAGGCGCCCAGTGCCATCAGTATGGGGGGCAGATCGGCAGACGGTACGGCGTTTACAATATTACCGCCAATGGTGCCTACATTCCTTATTTGATTGTTCGCCATATGATGGGCAGCCTCACACAGGGAAAGGTATTTTTCCTGCAACAGGGGAGAGTTGCAGATGGTGTTGTGTGTAACCCTGGCACCTATTACCACACCTTTCTCCGGTATGTATTCTATACCGGTCAATTGGTCGAGTTTCTTTAAAGAAATAATAACTTCCGGAGCTGCCAGACCATGCTTCATTTTATTCAAAAGGTCAGTGCCTCCCGCCAGCACTTTGGCTCCCGGACCCTTTTCCGCCAGTAACGTACAGGCCTCCTGCAGGCTGGCGGGTATATAGTAGTTAAAGTCAGGTAGGAACATTACTTTAAACCTCCTTGCACTCTTCTCGTTCTCACCTGAGAACTTTCGTTCATCATAAGTATATTATGAATTATCAGATAATTAACTGTCAAAGGTTAGTTTCAACACTAAAGGGTGAAAAAAGAATTAGCACCTTTTTAGTAAAAGGTGCATTAATCGCAAATTGTTTTTGGGTTAATTCGAAATTTATCTTAATAAAGCTCTTTAAGTTTTCTCTTTAAAATCTTTCCAGTAGGGCTTTTGGGCAACTCCTTTAAAAATTCTATGTTTCGCGGCACCTTGTAAGAAGCCATTCTCTGCTTGCAAAAGTCAATCAGTTCCTGATCCGTCATATCCTCGCCGTCCTTTAAGCATATAAAAGCCTTCGGTACCTCGCCGCGTACAGGATCTTTCACCCCCAGCACAGCTGCTTCCATTACCTTTGGGTTCTGGTATAAAAATTCTTCCAATTCCCTGGGATAAACGTTATAACCACCGCACACTATCATGTCTCTCTTGCGGTCCACGATATAAAAGTAGCCGTCCTCATCATATTTTCCCAGGTCGCCGGTGCGATACCATTGCCCATCAAATGCTTCCCTGGTGGCTTCCGGCATCTCCCAGTAACCTTTGCACACGCCGGGGCCCTTGACAACGATTTCTCCGACTATTCCCGCCGGCAGCTCCTGGCCTGACTCGTCCACCACTTTGGCCTGGTTACCGCGGCCTACAGGCCCAACCGAACCGGCCCTGCCGTGACCAATCCTGCCGTAAGTTACAGTGGAACTGGTTTCGGTGGCGCCATAAGTTTCGCTAAATTCAACACCGAAATTTTCCTTTATTTTAATGATGTGCTCCACAGGCATGGATGCAGCGGCAGAAACAGCCAGTCGCCAGGCAGTCAGGTCGTACTTTTCCCTGCTGTAATGCTGCAACATAAAAATATACATTGTGGGAACGCCGGCAAAGTGGGTGACCTGATAACGAGATATCAACTCCAAAGCTTTTTCAGGGTTAAAGCGCTGCATCGTAACTACTCCTGCACCGGCGTAAAATGGTCCGAGCACAGTCTGAACGAAAAATATATGGCAGAAGGGGGCCGCAGTCATATACAGGTCCTGGTCGTTGATATGCACCATTTTCGAGTTCATTTCAGCTATGGCCATTAAGCTGCCATGAGTGAGCATTGCCCCTTTCGGCT
>CBEULQ010000078.1:0-8205 GCA_965543975.1 uncultured Desulfocucumis sp.
CTCCCGTCCCAAATAAGGGACGGGAGTTAATACCCGCGGTACCACCCTCGTTGGTATAGTTATATAATGGTGGAGCTGGCGGGAATCGAACCCGCGGCCTCTTCCATGCCAAGGAAGCGCGCTCCCTCTGCGCCACAGCCCCATAACTTTACCCACTCGTGTGTGTTTTTAACGGTCACCACCGGACCAGGGTACATATTCCCCCGGTCAACTCAGAGGCGAGTTCATCAACCAGCTTTACCGCCTCGCACCTTCCGGCGGCTCTCTGCAAAAACACTGGTTGGCTACTACTCCTCGTCAAAGTTTTTCCGATATTTTGACAATACCAATTATAAAATATTCCTATTTGGGTTGTCAACGACAATTACGAATTAACCCGCCTCAATGACCGGCGGACATCTCCACCACTGGCGCATCGCCCCACAGACGTTCCAGGTTGTAAAAATGCCGTTCATCATCCTGAAAAACATGCACTACCACGTCACCATAGTCCAAAAGCACCCATCGTCCTTCCTTCATCCCTTCCTTGCGGGGACTGAGGCCGAAATCCTCCTCCAGTGTTTCCATAATGCCGTCCGCGATGGACTGAACATGAATTGAGGATCTTCCGCTGCAAATAATGAAGTAGTCGGCGATGATGGAAATTTTGCTGATATCCAGCATGGTGATATCATATGCTTTTTTGTCCTCAGCAACTTGTACGGCAATACCCGCCAGTGTCTGTGGATCTAACGACAATAGCCACTCCTCCTCGTTTAATTAGGTTTTTTTACATAATATTCGCACTGCTTTCAAAAGTTCCTGCCTCTCACCACTTGTGACAAATTATTCCATGTACTTAGCATGTTCGGGTGGATTAATTCCTCCCTCTTGATAAGATAATACATAAAATGGGCAAGACAGGCAAGCATCCCTTCATCAAGAGACCTCATTGCCGCCTTCCTTAATTCGTCAACCCCCGCATGCCTCCGGCCCGGCTCAATTTTGTCCGCCACATATACGGTTTTCTCCAGCAGCCCCATTTCCGGGGAGCCTGTTGTATGAAAAGCTACCGACCGCAATACCTCTTCATCATTAACACCGAAACGGTCCCGGCAAATAGTCGCCCCCACCGGGCCATGCAGCAAAAGGGGACACTGCCTTTCTTCCGGAGATACGGCTAAACCTAATTCACCGGCAAGTCTTAGCAACTCGCCCCCCTCCATGTCCCTGGCACAGTCGTGCAGCAAACCTGCCAGGGAGGCGCGGTCCGGGTCTGCCCCGTAAGCAAGAGCCAAACGGGCGGCCGTCTCGCTTACCCCCAGCGAGTGCGCCAACCTTTTCCCAGAAATCATTTCTTTAAGAATTATTAATATTCTTTCCCTGTCCAATACAATCCTCCGGTTACATTAAAAGTCATTAATCTATCCAGACCGGTTTCCTTTTTTCTATAAAAGCGCTGATTCCCTCCCGGGCGTCGGCGGTTGATGTGTTCAGGGATATTACCTCGGTGGCATAGTTCAGAGCCATAAAATCCTCCATGTTCAGCTGGCGGTAAAAAGCCCTTTTCCCGACTGCTATGGCGGAAAAACTGTTAGCTGCAATTTTGGCGGCAAGATTTCGGGTGGCTTCCTCCAGTTCCCCCGGCTTCACCACCTTGTTCACCAGACCGTGCAATAGTGCTTCAGCCGCCGTAATAGACTCCCCGGTAAACAACATTTCCAGAGCTTTTTTCCGCCCCACGTTCCGGCTTAAAAACACCGAGGGGGTGGTACAAAACAGGCCTATTTTTGCTCCGGGCACGCCGAAAGCTGCGTCTTCGGAAGCCACCGCCAAATCGCAGGCAGCCACCAGCTGGCACCCGGCCGCGGTGGCTATGCCGTGAACCTGGGCTACAACCGGCTGGGGAATCTCCCGGATTAGCCGCATGGTAGCAAAGCAGGTCTGGAAAAGGTCGAGTACTTCTTGGGGTTCCGCTCCCGCCACTTCTTTTAAATCATGCCCGCCCGAAAAAGCTTTTCCGGCTCCCTTTATAACCAGCACATGTATTTGTTTTTCCTCCGCCGCTTTTTGCAGAACGTCGGTTAATTCCAGCAACAGGCCCTTTGAAAGGGCATTTCTTTTTTCCGGTCGGTTAAGAGTAATACATCCTATTTTTTCGAATGTTTCATATATAATGTTCTGATAACCCACGTCAATATCCCTCCTTTTTTTGTATTTGTATTCGGCGCCTTCAGGGTAAAACCCTTGATATTTTAAAATTCAGATATTTAAAGAGATGTATTTAGATTAACTAATTAAACTAAATCCCTTATATTTTTAATATCCCGGGTAAGCATAACCAATTGACTGTAATATTTGCACGCCTGACGGCAAAAAGAAAACCTCCTTAATGCGGAGGTTCCTTTTAAGTCGCCCTTATCCTATTGTCCCTCGCGCTGCTTGGCTTCATTAACCGTTATAGCCCTGCCATTAAAATCTGCCCCGTTCAGTGCGGCTATCATTTTTTCGGCATCATCGTCAGCCACTTCTACAAAACCAAAACCTCGGGAGCGCCCGGTCTCCCGATCGGTGATTACCCGGCTGCTTATTACCTCACCGTACTGTGAAAAAGCCTCCTGCAAGTCCTCCGCCTTGGTGGCCCAAGGAAGGTTACCCACATAAAGGGTACGCACCACTAAATTCACCTCTTTCATTGCTGCTTTGATTCATTCGTATTATTTGCAAAACCAAAAAGGCTAATGCAATCCGGTAAATCAAAGATTTTACCAATTCTGGCTTAACATTTAATTTATCATAAATGAATTAAGAAATCTCCCTTGCTATAATTTTGCACATAATAATTTTAGAATATTATATTGAAGTAATTTCTGAAATACTGACGTCTATATATACAGAGGCAGTCGAGGAGAGGTAAAAATGGCGGCGGTAACTGACGAGCTTCTGGTACACAAAACAATACAGGGAGACAGGAACGCTTATGGGCAGTTGGTGGAGCGTTACCAGCACCAGCTCTATGACCTGGTTTTCAAAATGGTGAACAACCAGGAAGACGCCCGGGACGTGTCCCAGGAAATTTTTATTAAAGTATTCCGCTCCCTGGATAAATTCAGGTACGAGTCAAAATTCAGCACATGGCTTTACAGGGTGGCCACCAACCACTGCCTGGATTTTTTAAGGAAAAAAAAGCGTGAGAAGGAAAAATATCTGACCCGGGAATCTCCACTGGAAAGTGGCACAAGCGGCGAATTACGATCCGGTGCCTGGTCGGAGCCGGAGCACAGCCTGCTGCAGAAGGAAAATCTGCTCAGGCTGCAGCAGGCCCTGGGAGAGTTGCCCGAAAGCTACCGACTTCCGTTATTGATGCAGCACTACCGCAGAATGAGCTATCAGGAAATAGCTCAAATAATGGATATACCTGTTAAAACAGTGGCCACCAGAATTTACAGGGCAAAAAACATGCTGAAGGAATGCCTGGCGGGAGGTGACGGCCGTGAGCTGCAACCGGATCAGGGAAAAACTTGTACAGTATCTGGACGGCGAATGCACCTATTATGAGCAAAAACAAATTATGACGCACCTGTCGTCTTGCCCGGAATGCCGGAAGGAACTGAATGAACTCAGTGAATTGACATCATTGATGTGGGAGCTCCCCTCCCAAACGGCACCACCCGGTTTTCTGGAAGGAATCATGTCTGCCATCGAAAGCCAGAATATGCCGGATTACACAGGCTCTGACAAAGTAATACCTTATAGTCCTTCGTCATTCAGGCGGAGCATCCAACAGCCCTTCCCCAGGGGACGATGGGAAACCTTGAGAGATCTGGCCCTGGCCGCTGCGGTCTCCCTGGCGGTTTTCTGGTACGGCGGAGCGTGGTTCAATAGTGAAAATGTTATTTCCGCCGGAAGCAAGCTGGACCTGGCTTTCAAAAGCTATGTACAGTATTCCAGCGGCACCCTGAACAGGGTTTATAGCAATGTTGAGGACCTAAACGGCACAATACTGAAAGAGAGGTAATAGGCACTATGAAATGCGCCAACCACAGCGACCTGGAGGCGGTGGACATCTGCTCAAGCTGCCGCCAACCGGTTTGCGAGCAGTGTATTGTTTCACTGTCAGGTAAAAGCTACTGCAAGCCCTGCCTCGAGAAAAGGATGGAGGCAATTCCTGAGGTACCGGAAAACAAAAGCAGGTTTATCGCCTTTCTGCTGTCCATGATTCCGGGGGGAGGCTATCTTTACTTAGGACTTATGAAAAGGGGCCTGCAGGCCATGCTGCTGTTCTTCGGAACCATATTCGTCAGTGCAACCATACAAATGGAAGCGCTAACCGCCCTGGTTCTGCCAATTATATTTTTTTACACTGTTTTCGATACCCAGCAGCTCGTTAAAAAGATTAATCATGGCTATCAGTTGGAAGACAGGGAGTTGTTTGACTGGGGTTCCTGGGAAAGCAAGCGCAACATAATTGGATTAATTCTTATAGTTATCGGTGCCGTAGCATTAATAAATAATTTTGCGCCTTACATTATTCCTTACAGGTTTGTTAAAAACATGCTGTTCCCACTTCTGATAATGAGCATCGGCATATATATCCTCTATCGAAACACCGGTAAAAAGGATAAGGAGGCGGACGACGATGGAAGTCAAATCCCAAAAGATTAAAATAGGCACCATAACCCTGGCCCTGGGCCTGGTGCTTCTGGGCATAGGCATGCTGCTGTACAACTTTGGCGGAATAAAATCCCCCGAAACCGTCTGGAGACTCTGGCCCCTGCTTCTCATCGGGCTGGGCGTGGAATATTTTGTGCGCCGGGCCGGCAGAGGTGAGAAGGAAATTGAATTCAGCGTGCCCAGCGTTATACTCATCGGCATCTTCATCCTGGCGGGAATCACCGTAAACGCTGTTTCAAACGCCATCCATGGTCTTGGCATAGGCGGGCTTATGGACCATGTATCCTTTGGAAATAACCACAGCCACGTCAGGGAATGGCAATCCGAACCCATAGCTGTTGACAATGGCTCAACGCTTGATATAGATAATATTATGGGAGAGGTCAATCTGGAACCCAGCCCTGACGGAAAACTGCATGTATCCGCCCGTATAACCGGGCGAGCCGATAATGACGCGGAGGCCAAGGCCGTTGCCGATGCCGCCCGGGTGGTCACCGAAAAGGGACAGGTTACCAGAATATACATCGACAGCGGAGAAGGACCTGCCCAAAACAACCGTATATCCGCCGACATGAAAATTCAGGTTCCCCCTGATCTGGAGATAAAAGTAGAAAATAAAATGGGCAGAATAACGTCCCAAGACATAAAAGCCAATCTGGATCTAAGCTCTGACATGGGAGAAATAAACGTGGAAAGATTGCAAGGTGATTTAAAGGCCTATAGTAAAATGGGAAGTGTTAACGCCATCAAGGTAACAGGAAAAACCGACCTTAACACGAACATGGGCAGGATTAACATACAAGAACCGGGAGCTGATGTCACCGCCAATACCCGCATGGGCGAAATAGAACTAGTATCCGGCAATCCCCTTGAAAAAAGCTACACCCTGAACACTACGAATGGCAGAATTCTGTTCCGCTTGCCGGAAGATTCAAACCTTACCGTGGAAGCAAAGGCGACTCACGGCAGGATTTCCGGTATAAGAGGCAGCGAGGACCGCGTCCAGTCAGTTAATAACAATACAGGGAAAATGGTCCTGAACGGCGGAAAAGGCTCCGCCCGGCTAACCACCAGCAACGGTAGTATAGAGGTTGAAACTTACTAGGGTGAAATTACGAATCTTCCAGCCCTACGTCAGCGCCCACAACCCCAACCACCTGACCGTGGGATTTAATAGGAACGGAAACAGTTATGCAGGGCTTGCGGGTAATGGCTGATATATAGGGGGATGAAGTGTATACATCTCCGGCCATGGCCTGGCGCCACCATTCCCTGGAAGAAGCGTCGGCCAGACCTGCCGGAGGACTGGAAAATAAAAAATTACCCGCGCTGTTGTTTGACCAGATGGCCTCTATTTCCGGAGTTACTGATATTTTTCCGGAAAGTATATTCTCGTGCCGCTCCGGAATCATACCGGATATATCCGGCAGAACCGCCAATTGCTCCAACAAGTCTTTTACCCTTTCCAATATCACAATGGATTTATCGTCTATGCCATACTGCAATTCGGTGTTCTGCACCGCCTGCTCCAGGTTCTCCGCCACCCCACTGAGAAGCTTCCCGGTATCAATTACATCTTTTAAAGCGGTACCTCTCTCATCCAGCCTTGCCGCCATTTCCTGTAAGCCGCTGCTTATTTCCCTGTAGGCGTCAACCAAACCGGCGTTAATGCCCCCCATTAAATCTATGGAATCTTTTAGCATGTCGGCAGCCGATAAAATTTTTATAACACCGGTTTCTCCGCCACCCCACTGAGAAGCTTCCCGGTATCAATTACATCTTTTAAAGCGGTACCTCTCTCATCCAGCCTTGCCGCCATTTCCTGTAAGCCGCTGCTTATTTCCCTGTAGGCGTCAACCAAACCGGCGTTAATGCCCCCCATTAAATCTATGGAATCTTTTAGCATGTCGGCAGCCGATAAAATTTTTATAACACCGGTTTCTCCGGAAGCCATACCCCTGTCAGCGCTTTCCACAACTCCGGATACCCGTATGCTAATTTCGTCCAGCGATCCGGTTATTTTTTTCAGCGCCTCCTCAGTCTGTTCCGCCAGTTTGGTTATCTCCCTGGCCACCACGCTGAAACCCGCGCCGTAATCACCGGCCCTTGCGGCTTCAATGGTGGCGTTGAAGGCCAATAGCTTTGTCTGCGAAGAGATTTGCCCTATGGCAGCAATTACCTCCCTTACCGAATCCACTGCATCGTTCAGTGTATGAACCTGAATGGAAACCTGACGCTGCTCACTGTTAATACCTTCAATGGTTGCAGAGACTTCATTCAAAGTACCCATGCTCTCTGAAATCACATTGGTCCCTTTTTTAAGCTCGTCCTCAAACTGATTGCCATCCTCCTGAACCTTAAGGGCCAGGTCTTGCATACTGGAAAAAATGTTGCTTATATCCCCGGCGGACCTCATGGTATTTTCCATCTTCTGCGAAGCTGATCTCACCTGATCCGCAGTCACATGAATTTCCCTGGCAAAGGATATAGCCCGCTGGGACAATCTGCCTATTTCGGTTAGAAGCTCATTATATTCGCCGGATACTTCGGACTCGGTTGTCGCCCCGTGGTATACCTGCCAGTCAACAGCCCTCTGGACCGCCTCTTGTGATAATTTTTTTATTTTTGCTCTACTATACCTTTCTGCCAAAATTATTGCGGTAAGCACCAAAAATGCGTCAGCAGCCGCTAAAACTGCACGGTTGTCAAGAAGGTAAGCCAGGGATGCCTGGGCAGCGACTGCAAACGCTGCCAACCATATTATCGTCATATTTACCCCTCCGCAGATAAAATTAAGCCCGGTAAATAAACCGGGCTTCGTCGCCTTAAACATCGTTGTAATAAGTATTACATTATATTATATTTTAGTTTTAATCCAATGACAAAACATATTATGGAAAAGTTCAGATCAACTTTCCCTGTAAAGTCTTTCGGATATGATATATTCCTCCACCGGTTCCGGAAGCAGGTATTTAATTGGCCTTCCTTCATAAACCCTCCGGCGAATGTCCGTGGATGATATGGCCAGGGCCGGGACTTCCATGGTGGCTATACAGCCCCTTACACTGTAAATAATGTCTTTTAAACGTCCGGCAAGGGCTTCCAGCCTGTAACCCGGTCTAGTGGCCGCGATGAATACAGCCATTTTCAATAATTCATCCACCTGATGCCATGTAAGTATTTCCAGCACCGCATCCGCCCCGGTTATAAAGTATATTTTTGCGCCTCCATACATCCCCGTAACGGTTCGCACCGTGTCAATGGTATACGAAAGACCCTGGCGTTCCACCTCCAGGGCTGAAACTTCAAAATGAGGGTTGCTGGCCACGGCCAGGGCTGTCATTTTCAGTCTGTGCACTGGATCGCTGATAGTTCTGTCCGTTTTATGGGGCGGACGGGCAGCAGGCACAAATATTACTTTGTCCAGGGAAAAATGGTGGCGGGCTCCTTCGGCGGCCACCAAATGGCCGTAGTGTATAGGATCAAAAGTGCCGCCCATGATACCAATTTTACTGAATTGAGAAACGCTCTCCGCCTTCGGCATTGCCTGAC
>CBEULQ010000079.1:0-8185 GCA_965543975.1 uncultured Desulfocucumis sp.
AGCCAACTTTTCATCTGTTACGGCAGAAAGAAAGTGTCCCTGTATCGGTTCGATATATTATTGAAAACTACCATAAAAAAATAACAGTTGAAAAGTTGGCTGTTCTTGAAAATTATAATACTACCTATTATTGTGATTGGTTTAAAGGGAAAACCGGATTCACTCCAATGAATTACATTAAAACAGTTAGGATGGAAAATGCAAAAAAGCTTTTAGAGCATACCGACTACTCAATTTTACAAATTGCTCAACAGGTAGGTTATGAATATCAGTCCACCTTTACAAGGGTGTTTCATCAAAATGAAGGGATTACACCGGGGGGATATAGGGATAAAATCCGAAAATTGGATAAATAGGAACCGAAATATGAACAAAATCCATTTCGGGCTTACTGATAGAATATTATACGGAAATTATTATTTTTTCAGGAGGCTTGGAATTGCTGATGAAAAATCAAATAAAAGACTTTGTGGCTAAATACATTGTAAGTTATAGAGAAAATTATTGTACCACAGACTTTTGGGGAGAACCTATTATTGCATATGCTGACGCTAATGACCATTTATTTAATGAATTAAAACATATAATTAGCCCGACCCATTTAGTGCCAACGGAGCTATTGCCTGGCAGCAAAACAGTTATTGCATATTTTATTCCCTTTAATAATCCTGTGGCTGCCAGCAATGTGGCTGGTGAGATGAGTTCCGCCCAATGGGCAAATGCTTATATAGAAACGAACCAACTAATTATCAGTATCAATGAAGCATTGGCTCAAGAACTAAAAAAGCAGGGATATCAATCTGCAATTCTTCCTCCAACCCATAATTTTGATGAAAATACGTTGATTAGTGACTGGTCCCATAAACATGTGGGATATATTGCAGGACTGGGTACATTTGGATTGCATCAGATGCTGATTACGGAGAAAGGTTGCTGTGGCAGGCTTGGCAGTATTGTAACAGACGTGATAATTGAGCCTACACCAAGACCTGCTCAGGAATATTGTTTGTATAAGCATAATAAATCATGTAAGAGTTGTGTTGCCCGCTGTTTGTCAGGAGCATTAAATACTGAAGCCTTCGATAGGCATCGTTGTTATGAAATATTGCTTCAAAACCATCGATACCACGGGAGAAAAGAGTTAGCCGATGTTTGCGGGAAATGTGCAGGTATAGTACCTTGTTCTTTCCGAAGGCCCAACCCTAAAAAAAATGGGGAAGAATGAATTAAGATATGTGTGGAGATTCGACAGGGAAATGTAGAAGTAAGATACTTTAAAAAAGCCGGTATTCCAATTATTTGTGGAAACCGGCTTTTTTATCGCTAATTTATTCATTAAAGTTTTATTAATCATTCATAATATTCAATGAGTGACTTTGCTGCAGTAAGAGCCAGAACATCGTTCGAACCGTCTTCAATCATTGAAGCCCTGGTATCTCTGAAGAGTTTTTCAATATAATACTCTTTGCTTACACCGTACCCGCCGAACAACTGAACGGCATCGTTTGCAATTTCAAAAGCTGCGTTTGTGCAGTATACTTTTGATGCAATTGAATATCTCGTTTCCGGCGGGAAATTGGTCAGGTTATAAATCATAGCCGCCCTGGAGTAGGCTCTGGCCGTTTCTACCTTCTGGAACATATCAAACAGCTTTTTTTGTACCAGTTGGTGTTCAAAGAGGTATTTACCACCCTGCACTCTTACTTTGGAGTAGGCAAGGGCCTCTTCAAAGGCTGCCCTTGCCACCCCGGTATAGATAGCCCCCATGGAGGCATTGGCTATTGCTATGGTAGCGTCCAACATGGACTCATAGGTGTCGGGCAGGACAAGCATTAAATGTCCGGGTAAGCGAACATTATCAAAGAATATTTCGCCTTGCGGAAGCTCACGCTTACCCAATTTATCAAGACACCTCCCCTTGGTGACCCCGGGTAAATCCAGTGGTACCACTGCTATTCCCCCTCCGGCCAACCCCATGGACTTATCAATGTTCAAGAATAGAAGGGCGTGAGTGGCTTGGGGGCCGTTGGAAATCCAGGATGATTTTTGCCCGTTTATAACCCATTCGTCTCCGTCTTGCCGGGCTGAAACCTGGCCGCATATTTTTGGATCTTTAAACCAGGGCATACCTACCGTAACCTGATCGGATCCATGGTTGGGCTCGGTGATGGCCCAGCAGCCGATAATACTGTTATCCGTCTTTTCCACAAAAGGAATAATGATTTCTTCTATAACCCTGTCATCGGGAACCATGGACGCAAAGAAGGCCGGAAAACAATCCACACCGATTGAGACTGCCAATCCGGAACTTCCCCAGCCCATTTCCTCCCAGAACAAGTGTAGCTCAAGGGGTGAAAGTCCCAGGCCCCCGTAAGTGTCCGGGATAAAAACCGTATGGTATCCCAGTTTTTTCATCTGGCTCATGCAGTCCCAGTATACGGAATCCTTTTTTAACACATCTTCCGGGGTAGCCAGTTTATCCAATTCAATGGCAGCCGGCCGCAGAACTTCCCTGGCGAATTTACGCACAGATTTTTTTAGATCAATTTGCTCATCAGTCAGTTCAAAATTAAGATCAAGGTAATCCATGATCAATCCTCCTTTAGATATTAAATTTGTAAACATTTTCCGCTACAGGATCAAAATTCTCCCTGAGTATTCGATCCAGGTTTTTTTCAGAGGATGTTTTGGGGATCTCCTCAACAACCTGTAAATAGGAAGGAACTGAATTGCGCTCCAGCCCGTCAACACAAACTTCAAAGACTGATCGGGCATTAATTGTTCTGCCCGGGAAAGAGGCCACTGCAGCAACCAAATCGCTTTCACCTGGCGCCCCGGAAGAAGCGGGTATGCCGTAAACGCATACATCACTGACATCAGGGTGCTGCGAAATGATTTTTTCGATGTAATCCGGCTGGATAAAATCCCCCTGCCTTCTTAAACCACCGCCCGCACGAAAATCAAAGTAAAGCCATCCTTTCCCGTCCCTGTGACACATATCGCCGGTCCTGAGCCAGCCGCCCCGGGTTTTTTCCTCCGAGGCTTTTTTGTTTCCGTAATACTCTACCTGGGTATTTCCACGTACCATCCTACATATCAGTTCACCGATTTCGCCCGGTTCACATTCCGAATCGTCCTCCCGGACTACTTTCATTTCCATCACACCGTCCAGCGGCTTGCCAAAGGAGCCGATGGGGCCTGCTCCCGGAGGATTATGGGCGAAGCCCCCTTCCACAGCCCCGTACCACTCGTGGATTTTCACTTTAAACCTGTTTTCAAAATCACTCCATATAGATGGAGGCGTTCCGGCGCTAAGTACCAGGCGAACGGGATTATCGCCGTCATTTGCTTTAAACGGCTCACTAAAGATACCCATCATCATTCCGCCCAGGAGTGAAAAAGTAGTGCAGCCATATTTACGGCAGATGTCCCAGATCCTGCTCTTGGTGAATTTATGACTGAAAACCGCTGGTAGATCCAAAAAGAGCGCCGGTGTTAATGTTACCGCCTGGGCGTTTCCATGAGTCAGGGAAAGTCCCGTATATAGCACGTCGCCTTCTTTATATTGCCTGATGTTTTTTGCAAATAGCGCATACATTCCCAACCGGTCCTCTGTTACCGTTACTCCCTTCGGGTTGCCGGTGGTGCCGGAAGTATAAATAATCTCCAGCGGTGTATTACTATCTGTTTTCCTATTATCCGGGGGGCTTGTTTCCGGCCCCGCCAAAATCTCGTTTAGACTTGGATATTTATCGTTTACAGCCACCCCGAATAAATCTTTATAAATTACCCCCAGCACTTTAAAATCCTTTTCAGCGGAAATAATTGTTTCAACTTCTTCCAATAACTCGGCCGCCACAAAAACACCTTTTGCATTGGAGTTTCCCAACTGGTATTTCAGTTTATCGCCCTTGGAACGGGGATCTATGGGAACCAGAACGGCGCCGGTGGCGGAAGCGGCCCAAAGGGCATACAAAAATTCCGGGTGATTGCGCATTAATACCGCAAACTTGTCACCCTGCCCGATCCCGTTGTCTTTAAGCACCCGGGCCATTTTGCAGCCATTTGTAAAGATATCTTTATAAGTTAACACTTCTTCCAGGTAGTCACCGTATTCAAAGGTTAGAATTTTCCGATGGGGGTTTTTCTCAGCCGCAACCTCAACTTGATATGATAGCAAACTCATATTTGCGGAACTCATTTAACTAACCTCCCTGAACACTTATTTGGGTAAACCAAATTTGTCACATACGGCGGGATACATATCATGTAAGGGTTTGAGCAGGGGAAGCAGCTTCATAACCTTGGACATTGAGCCTTTGGATACAATTAATTTTTTGGCCAGAGCAGCGGGTAGCGATAATTCCCGAAGCCAGAATTTATGGGCCGTGTCACCGGAAAGGGTCATTTCTACGTCGGGCTTTAAATCCTGGCTGCCGGTTAATATACCATCCGGAGTAACCCAGAGTGTACCCGCAGGATCAGATAAATTGTATTTAATTATTAACCCCGACTCCTTAAACTTTTTACCGTTTTCGGGATGTTCAATAAGTTGCGTCCACAATCCGCCCAGTACTTCATACATTTGCGCGGTATCCTTAAAAACTGCCATTTTAAGTACCTCCTGAATTTTATTTAATTAATTCACGGCTTCAAAAATATGGATGACCATGGCCGCTTCCTCGTACCCTATGTTCCCGCCACCGTTTTCCGTAAGGCCGATCCTGGCCCCCTCCACCTGACGACTGCCTGCCTCGCCCCTTAACTGAGTAACGATTTCGTGAATCTGGGCAAGGCCTGAGGCTCCGATGGGATGTCCCCGGGATTCCAGACCACCGGAGGTGTTAACCGGCATTCTCCCGCCCAGCCTGGTGGCACCGGTTTCCGAGAATATTCCTCCTTCTCCCGGCGGGCAGAATCCCAGGGCTTCCAGTTGATGCAACTCTCCAAAGGCTGTGGCGTCGTGCATTTCGGCCACATCAATGTTTTCCGGGCCAAGTCCGGCAAATTGATAGGCCTGCCTTGACAGGCGTTCCCCGATATCTACACCTTCCATCGGGCGATCCTGTCCGGAACCCAGTACAGAGGCCAGAATTTTTACCGGGCGCGCATCTGTCAGTTTTTTAAGGAAATCCGCCGAACAGATAATAGCGGCGGCAGCGCCGTCACCTACGGGTGAACACATGGCCCTGGTAAGGGGGTATGAAACCAGCGGGTCTGCAAGCACCTCATCCGCAGACATATCCCTTTGAATTTGTGCCAGTGGATTAAGGCTGCCGTGGAAGTGATTCTTGGCAGAGATAATCGCCAGTTGTTTTTGTGTGCTGCGGTATTTAGACATATGCCAGCGGGCCGCAGCGGCATATATATCCATGAAAATGCTGCGCCCGAGGCCTGGTTGCTCCTGGTCAATCTGAAGACCGGATAACTGGCTGAGCTGCAGTAGTAGATTTATTTGCTCGCTGGTTTTTTCAACATCAATAGCTGAGGCGTAGGATTTTAAGGAAAGTTCCTTATTTTCATTTGAAATCTTTTCTACCCCCAGTGCCAGGGATACGTCGAAAGCTCCGGCTGCAACGCCCATATAAGCGAGGTGCAGGGCGGTTGAAGCCCCGGCGCAGGCGTTCTCCGTGTTTACTATGGGGATTCCTTGAATGCCCATAGGCCTTAAGGCCACCTGTCCCCGGATGGAGTGCTGATTTGCGAACATTCCCCAGAAAGAATTGGACACGTAGGCGGAATGCAATTGATTCTTATCAATGCCGCTATCCTTAAGTGCCAGATTCACTGCTTCCGCAGCCATACCCTTGATGGTGGCCGCCGGGTATTTTCCGAAACGGGTCATCCCTACTCCGATTACATAAACATCCCGCATAAAGCTTCCCCTCTCGAACTCACTTTTTTTCTCGCCCGCCGTAGACGCTGTTCCTTCCAATACAAGGCTCATTTATATTTTTCAGCAATTTGAGGACCATACTTGTCAACAATGTCCGCCATTTCCATGAGGGCCTCATAAAGGCGTTCTTCCGATTCCGGTTCGGATCCCCAATTAATGAATTGAGTTTCCTCCCACCACCTGCCGGTGGCTTTGAAGGCAGGCTTCCCGCCTCCGGCAAAGGCTAAGAAATGGGTGGGGACGGTCCTGAACATGGTATTTATGTAGTCCTGGTATGTAAATCTTTTGTTCATGACCTCCCTGCTGTACCAAACAAGCTCCTTGCAGGGACCTACGGATATTCCCATGACGGCGCTTGTGCCCGGCAAATACCCCAGCGTGGCCGCGGCGCTGCCTGTGGAGCCTTGCACCCTGTTATCGACATTATGATGCCAGGCGGTGGCTGCCGCCCAATCGCAGGCTATGCTCATATCAAGCACTTTCCAGTTGCAGGACGGCCCCCCTCCGGCCAGTCCCTGGCCCCTGTTTTCTTTGGCAAAGTTATTGAAGTCCTTGCAGGTGGGAAAACCGCAGGCGCCGCAGTTCCAGGCCATTTCGGATAAAGTGGCGTCAGCCCCGATTAATACCAGAACCGGTAGGTGGCCGGAGTCGTAAGATTCTTTTAGCGTCCTGTAGTCCCAGGCCACGAATTGCGAAACTTTGGCCAGAACCCCCATAATTTCAATGATGGGAACCAGATCCTCCCCGGTAACGATTTCCGTTTGCAGTTTTATCCTTCCGGTGGTAAGAGGAGCCTTGTAGGCGGCCTGTACCATGCTTTTAGCCACGTCCAGAAGATGTTCCTGGGCGGCTGATTTACCGTCATATCTGGCCATGGTTACTTCTCCTCCTTACGCTTTGGAATCCATTTCCGGTAATCAAAGGTGGTTACAGAGCGGGGGGTAATGTACTGTTTTCTCATACTTTCCAGCACTTTAGTCATGTTGATTAAATGATAATCAGGATTGATATCCACAAATGGGTTCTTGGCCAGGGTAGACACCGGTATTCCCACAACCATACCCGAGTTTTTGCAGTAACCCAGCTCAAGCCCGGCCAAACCGATGCTGGTGAAAGGTCTGGCGTCAACCAAAAGCCTGGCTGCCATCCACAGGGCTGAACCTACGGCATATCCCAGATCACTGACCCTTGCGGTGCAGAGGGGCCCCCTGATCAAAGTCTCCTTTCTGCGGTCTGTGGCATCAACCATTCCGTGTTTCGTTTTTTTCTTCTCATAGAAGTAGCTGCAATCAGGCTTTCCTCCACACATCCCGCAGCCGGCATCCAGGGCATTGTCTTCCGCCATCCGGGACCCGAGGAAGATGACGGCATCGGACTCTCTGACCATAACCGCCTCATACTTAAGCATCTCTTCCCATGCTTTATTGGTATAAGCCAGTTCCTCCATCTTTCTTGCAATCTGTTCCTGTTCATCCTGCCCGTAGACCAGTTCCGCCTCAACATGGGAAACACCACCGGCAAACGGGGCGGTTAGGGCTGCATTAATCATCAGCCTGGCCGCCAACAAGGTTCCCTCCCGTCTTCTCAGGTCCTGGGGAGAATAGGGAGGGTACTCGTACATGTATTCCCTACCATTAAATTCCTCGTGTTTCTTCAACTCTGATTCTCCTTTCCATGATTTCTGTTAGAAAAAAACTTTGATCACCCCCGGTCGAATGTTTCAAAAATCAAGCAATTCAAAAAAGAGCAAAAAATGTTCCAGTTAATTAAATAACACTTTCAGGAAATAAAAGCCCGGAATAGATGAAATGTCAAAAGTTCATTTCACTGCTACGGGAACTTTTATGTTGCATGTTGTTGCGGACTGTTGCGCCATGTTGCAGCAACAGTCAATTACTTTAAAAAGACAAATCCCGGCATTGACCAGGATTTGAGTGATCATCTATTGTCGCAACACTGGCATAAAATAAATGACAAAAGCCCTCCACTGCGGAAGGACTCAAAATTTCTACAGGTTTTTAACTCTCCTGCCGAGAAGTCCCCGCCCTGAGCTTTCCTTAGTCGCAAAGCGAGGGCGAAGGGCGGGGTAGTTCACTCCTTTTCGATACCGTATTTCTTCATTCGCCTGTATACCGTAGAACGGTTTATTCCTAACTTTTCAGCCACCCTGCTGAGGTTTCCCCCGGCTTCCCTAATGGCATTAACAAGATTTTCTTTTGCAGGGTTTGACTTTAAATATAATTTATTATCCCGGGGCATTAAATGATAGAATAATTCGCTGCTCAATAC
>CBEULQ010000080.1:0-8154 GCA_965543975.1 uncultured Desulfocucumis sp.
GCCGGTTTCATCGAAGGCCTCCACCTTCATGCCCAGACCCCGGCACTGCAACTCCCCGGCGTAAACCGGCCCGGCGGGGTTGCCCAGGGCGAAACATGATATTATATCCGTTCCGCCGGAAATGGAGGAAAGGCATAGATCCTGTTTTATCTCCCGGTAGACGTATTCAAAGCTTTCTACCGAAAGGGGCGAGCCGGTGGAAAGCACCGCCCTGAGCTTTCCAAGGTCATAGTCCCGCCCGGGGGAAACACCGGCTTTTTCCACCGCCGCCAGGTATTTGGCGCTGGTTCCGAATACGGTGACTCCCTCGTCCCCGGCCATTTTAAACAGCGCCCCGGGGTCCGGGTAAAAAGGCGAGCCGTCAAAAAGAACGGCGGTGGCCCCCACCGCCAGCGAACTGACCAGCCAGTTCCACATCATCCAGCCGCAGGTGGTGAAATAAAATATGGTGTCGCTCCTTTTTAAATCCGTGTGCAGAATGAGTTCTTTCAGATGCTGGACAAGGGTTCCCCCGGCGCCGTGCACTATACATTTGGGAATGCCGGTGGTGCCTGAGGAGTACATGATATACAGGGGGTGGTTGAAGGGCAGCTGCTCAAATTCAATTTCCAGCCCTTCCTCCGGTGAAAGGAAATCACCGTAATGTATGGCGTTGGATAGTGCGCCGATGTCCGGACTTTTTTCGGCGTAAGGCACCACCACCACCTTTTCGATGGACGGGATGTCTTTCAAAAATCCGGCAATCCTGCCGATGGAGTCGTGCTTTTTGCCGCCGTAGAAATAGCCGTCCGCCGTGAAAAGCACCCGGGGGCCGATTTGTCCGAAACGGTCCAGTACTCCCTTAATGCCGAAATCCGGTGAGCAGGAGGACCATATCGCCCCGATGCTGGTGGTGGCCAGCATGGCTACCACAGTTTCTATCATGTTGGGCATAAAGCCCACCACCCTGTCCCCTGTTTTGACGCCCATATCCCTCAGGGATCTGGCGGCCCGGGCCACCTGGTCGTAGAGACCGGCGTAGGTGATTCTCACCGCATCCCCGGCTTCGCTCTTGAAAACCAGAGCCGTATGGTCATCCCTGTGGCGCAGAAGGTTCTGGGCAAAGTTCAGCCTTGATCCAGAAAACCACCTGGCTCCCAGCATGTGGTCCAGGCTGTTCACCACCTGTTGGTATGGGGTGGAGAAAACAACGTCGCCGAACTCCCAGACGGACGCCCAGAAATCCGGTATATTTTCAATGGACCATTGATAAAGCTGATTGTATTCCGATAATGACTGTCCGTATTTTTCATTATTGAAATTCATATAACGGGTCATATTGGTGTTGTTAATTTGTTCCCCGGACGGTTTCCACAGCAAAGCGCCCATCTATAGCCCCCCTTAAATTTGTTAATTCAATATATTCCAACCATATCTTTGCAATACATATGCCATGCTTTAAGGCAACGGGTTTGGCAGTTTATACATCAGGGGTGTTTTGGGATAGTAAACAAATGAATATACAGGTAGCGGAAAAATGTAAATGCAGGGGACATGTAAATTTTAACTAATGTCACCAACGGCGCTGCCTAAAGCCGTTCCCTCCTGATAACAGCGCAAAGGCGTTCATCATTTCCTATAATACCTTTCAAGATAAGGATTTGTTTTCCTGCCGGTAAGCGCCTGAAGAAAGCAAAAACTAACAGAATATTCTGGCACTGTTCTTGCTCTATATATTGTAAACATTCTTTACGTCACGGCAGATGTAAACCTGGATTAACACTTAATATATTGCAAAGGAGAGTTGGTAAAATGGAAGATTTCAGCCTGCGCAACCTGGATACTGAACTTAAGGAGAAAGAACAGGCCGTAGTAAACGGAGGGGCCCAAAAGTATCACGATAGCAATGCCAAAAAGGGCAAACTCTTCGTCCGGGAGAGGTTAAAACTGCTGCTGGATCCCGATTGCTGGGTGGAGGACGGCTTCTGGGCCAACAACCTGGCCGGGGACCTTCCTGCGGACGGGGTTGTTTGCGGGGTGGGTAAGATACACGGCCGGACAGTTTGCATTATGGCCAACGACTCCACTGTAAAAGCAGGCTCCTGGGGCTGGCGTACGGTGGAAAAAATCATACGCATACAGGAAACCGCCATTGATTTGAAGGTGCCCATGCTTTACCTGGTGGACTCCGCCGGGGCCAGGATAACGGACCAGATAGAGATGTTCCCCGGGAGGCGGGGCGCCGGGCGGATTTTTTACAACGAGGTTAAAATGTCGGGGATGATTCCCCAGGTATGTCTGCTCTTCGGCCCCTCAGCCGCCGGCGGCGCATATATTCCAGCCTTCTGCGACGTGGTTTTTATGGTTAACGGCA
This sequence comes from uncultured Desulfocucumis sp., assembly GCA_965543975.1. GTDB lineage: Bacteria > Bacillota > Desulfotomaculia > Desulfotomaculales > Desulfocucumaceae > Desulfocucumis. The sequence continues at coordinate 2,354 of CBEULQ010000080.1, forward strand.
ACGCCAGCATGTATCTGGGCTCCCCCCGCATGGCGGAAATGGTTATATTCGAAAAGGTGACCCTGGAAGAAATGGGCGGGGCCAGGATGCACTGCACCGTAAGCGGGTGCGGCGACCTGCTGGCGGAAACGGAGCAGGAGGCAATTCAGGCCTGCCGCGGCTATCTGACTTATATGCCTCAGAATTACCGGGAAAAAGTAAGCCTGGTGGAGGTAAAGCCGCCGGCTCCGGGCAGGGATATAGAAGAAATTATACCGGTCCAGGAAAACGTCCCCTTCGACATGTATGAATTTATCGACCAACTGATAGACCAGGGAAGCTGGTTTGAAATAAAGAAACTGTTTGCTCCGGAACTGATCACCGGACTGGCGAGGATAGGCGGCAGGGCGGTGGGAATCCTGGCCAACCAGCCGAAGGAGAAGGGCGGCGTGCTGTTCGTGGATTCCGCCGATAAAGGCGCCAGGTTCATGCAGCTTTGCGACGCTTTCAACATACCACTGCTGTTTTTGATGGATGTCCCCGGCTTTATGGTGGGATCGCACGTTGAACGCCAGGGGATTATCCGCCATGGGGCCAAAATGCTTTCCTCCATGGTGCAGGCCACCGTGCCCAAAATTTCCGTGGTGGTGAGAAAGGCCTACGGTGCCGGGCTGTACGCCATGTGCGGTCCCGCCTTCGAACCGGACTGCTGTATGGCCCTGCCCACCGCCATGATAGCCGTGATGGGGCCGGAGGCTGCGGTAAACGCGGTATACGAAAACAAGATTATGGCCCTGCCGCCGGAGGAAAGGCCCGCCTTCATCCAGCAGAAGAGGGAGGAATACAAAAAGGATATAGACATCTACAGGCTGGCCTCGGAACTGGTGGTGGACCATGTGGTGACAGCCGGAAAACTCAGGGATGAGCTGATAGACCGCTTCGCCCTGTATGAATCCAAAGAGCAAAAATTCGCAGAGCGCAAACACCCGGTTTATCCGGTGTAAGAAACATAGCATATAGAGGCCGGTCAAAAACAAGCATGGCGCGAAAGGCGAGACTTAAAGTGCCAGGCGCAGTTTTTCAACGGCCTCACTCACTAATGAAAGGCGGGTTTTAGTATGTCCTATGAAACCTTAAAAATAACCCGGGATGGGCACATAGCCGTGCTTTCTTTCAACCGGCCCGAAGCCTTAAACGCCCTCAGTACCAAGATGGCGGTGGAACTGCCCCAGGCCCTGCTGGATCTGGAACTGGACAACGGTGTTTTCGATGCGGTGCTGACCGGTGAGGGTGATAAATCCTTCTGTGTGGGGGCGGATTTAAAGGAAAGAAAGAATATGACCCGGGATGAGATGAGAAAGCAGAGGGCTCTTTTTGTAAAGGCGTTTACCGCGGTGGCGGAGTTCCCCAAACCCCTGGTGGCTGCGGTTAACGGCTTTGCCCTGGGGGGCGGCACCGAATTCGCCCTTTGCTGCGATTTTATTATAGCCTCGGAAAACGCCGTGTTCGGACTGCCGGAGGTGGGTCTGGCGGTGACTCCCGGCGGGGGCGGAACCCAGCTTCTACCCCGGGTAATCGGCCGCAACCGGGCCAAGGAATTGATTTTCACAGGGCGCAGGATAACCGCCGGGGAAGCGTATGAACTGGGTCTTGCCAATCATGTAGTCCCCGCTGATAATCTCATGGCTAAAACCATGGAAATAATGAACGAAATCGGCAAGAACGGCCCCATAGCCCTGAGGCAGGCCAAAAAGGCCATAAACCTGGGGGTGGAGCTGGAACTCCATACCGCCCTGGAACTGGAAGCGGAGTGCCATATTGTCTGCCTGACCACAGAGGACAGGGATGAGGGTTTAAGGGCGTTCAATGAAAAAAGAAAGCCGGTATATAAAGGCAGGTAACAGGAGGGATAGGGAATGTTTCAGTTGAAATATCCTAAAAAAGTGACGCTGGGTGAAATAACCGTTAGGGACGGCTTTCAGCACGAGGAGAAATTTATTCCCACCCAGGCGAAATTGTGGCTGCTGGAGGAACTGATACTGGCGGGATTCAGGCGCCTGGAGGTGACCAACCTGGGTAACCCCAAAGGCATGCCCCAGTTCGCCGATGCGGACGAACTTTTTAAAGCCATCAGGACCAGCAGGCGTGTGAAGGATTTGCTGCCCGAAGTGGAGCTGACCGCCGTCACCATAAGGGAAAAGGCGGTGGACAGGGCAATAGAGCTGAAAAAGCAGGGTATAGGCCCCGACCGTATACTGCAAATGGTTTCCACCTCACCGTCTCATATGTACAAAAACTCAGGGCTGGACCACAAGGGTTACTGGGCCATGACGGAGGAGAGCATAAAAAAGGCACACGACCACGGCATATTAGTGAACGGCACAGTCAGCACCATTTGGGGCTGTCCCATAGAGGGTCCCACGGAGCTTAAAAAGGCGGTGGAATTCACCAAACATTATCTTGAGCTTGGCGCGGACGATATAGAGCACGCGGATCATGACGGCTCGGCCCCGCCGGACAAGGTATATGAATACTTCTCCATGGTGCTGGACGCCATACCCAACCCGGATTTGCATATCGCCCATTTCCACGTTACCCGGGGCTGGGGGCTGGCCAACGTGCTGGCCGCCCTGCAGGCGGGAATTACCCATTTCGAGTGTACCCTGGGCGGCACCGGCGGGCAGCCCACCAATTTCATCGACGGCTATCCGGTTTCCGGCACCGGCGCGTATTACTACCAGGACCCCAATATAGTGGGGCTGGTATGCACCGAGGATCTGGTGGTGATGATGGACGAAATGGGTATCGACACCGGTGTGAATGTGGACCGGGTGCTGGAGATAGGCAGGATGATGGAGAAAATCTGCGACCGCCGGCTGAGAAGCGAATGCATCAGGACCGGCAGGGTGCCTAAAGGACCCACCGGCTTCTAGTCGGCCAAAAACGGAAGTGTGAAGTGAGAGGTTTGAAGTGAGAGTTTTTGGGAATTCGCAATGCTAATTCCATCAATATTCCCACTTCTAACTTCCCACCTCTCACCTCTCAAATGAGGGGGCTTATAGTATTGCATTGGCCTGAAAAGGTTACCGTCCGGGAGGTCGGCCCCAGGGACGGACTACAAAATATAAAAGAGTTTGTGCCCACGGAAAAAAAGGTTCAACTGGTCAGAACGTTGGCTGCGGCCGGGGTTGCCGCCATAGAGGCGGTTTCCTTTGTAAGCCCCCGGGCGGTGCCCCAAATGTCGGATGCCTGCGAGGTTCTGGCGGCCCTTGCCGATTTGCCCGGTAGCGTAACCTTAAGCGCCCTGGCAGGCAATATAAAAGGGATGGAAAGGGCCGTTAGCTCCGGAATCATGGAGGTGGTGGCGGTGGTGTCCGCCAGCGAAGCTCATAACCGGGTTAATATCAACATGTCCGTGGAACAATCTTTGATAGGATTAAAGAATATAAGCGCTATGGCGGCCTCCGCCGGGATCAGGCTCAGGGGGGCGGTGGCTACCGCCTTTGGCTGCCCCTACCAGGGGGATATTCCGGAATATCAGGTAAAAAAGGTGATTGAAGGCATGCTGGCAGCCGGAGTGGAGGAGATTACCCTGGCGGATACCGCGGGCATGGCCGACCCCAGGCAGGTTTACGATCTGGTAAGGGAGGTTTCGGCCGGTTACCCCGGGGTGGTCTGGGCGCTGCACTTCCACGACACCAGGGGGCTGGGGCTGGCCAACGTGTTAACGGGAATACAAGCCGGGGTTACGGTGCTGGAAAGCTCCGCGGGAGGCCTGGGGGGATGCCCTTTTATTCCCGGAGCCGCGGGCAATATAGCCACGGAGGACCTGGTGTATATGCTGCACAGAATGGGGATAGAAACAGGCATTAACCTTGATGATATATTGGGTTGCGGCAGGATGATGGAAGGAATCACAAACAAGGTTTAACGATAAATCCCGGATAATGTTAATTCCGGGATTTATTTTTTAACAATTTGCGGTGTATTAGAATGAAAACCTAATATAATAGTAGAAAGTAATTCAGTTTACAAAAGCCCGGGGTGAAGTTTATTGGACCACAGGGAAAACATGTATGATGACAACAGGGACTATGTAAATCAAGATGGGAACACATACCACAATTACTCAAACGGCGGCAGCGGCAAAAGGAAGGGCATACTTAAACTGCTGGCTCCGCTGCTGGTTTTGCTTGCTTTCATGGGCAAGGTTTTAAAGCCTTTGCTGGCGCTGCTGAAATTCAGCAAGTTCGGAGCTACATTCGTGTCAATGTTCATTACGGTTATAGTGTACTCCGCTTTCTTCGGCTGGAAGTTCGCCCTGGGTTTTGTGATACTGTTATTAATACATGAAAACGGCCACCTCATGGCTGCCAGGAGAACCGGGCTTCCTGTATCCAGGCCCATATTCATCCCCTTCGTGGGGGCATTCATCAGCATGAAGGAGATGCCCAAAAATGCAAAGCAGGAGGCTATCATAGGACTGGGCGGCCCGCTCCTGGGTGGATTGGCCTCCCTGGCCTGTTTCGTTATTTATGATGCCTTGAAGGAGCCGTACTGGCTGGCTCTGGGCTATACCGGCTGTTTTTTAAACCTGTTCAATTTGGTTCCCCTGGGCTTTCTGGACGGAGGCAGGATAGCCACCGCCATATCCCTCTGGCTCTGGATTCCCGGAGCGGTCATACTGGGGGTGCTGGCGTTTAAAATAGGCAACCCCATAATTTTTCTGGTATTAATACTGGGGCTTTTTGAGGGTTATAAAGTTTTTAAAAATAGGCGTAATCCTGAGGCCATACAGTACTATACCCTGGAGTCATCCTTCAGACTGAGATTGGGACTGGTGTATCTTGCCCTGCTGGCGGTTCTGGGAGCAGGAATGGGTATATCCCTGGATATGCTTGAAGGCATTAGAAGTGATTTGAACATTTAATTTCATTTTCATTGTCCGCCACATGGACCGGTGATATAATTGCCCTGGGTGAAAAAACATGTCTGAAAACAATTCGACAATTACTGCGGACGGGAAAATAATAAGAGTTACGGCAAAGGTGCAAACCGGGGAACAACTTGCGAAGGCGGCGGAAAACTGCGCTGAGGCTATCGGGCTTCTGGATTTGAGAGGTTTTTCCTTGCAGGATCTGCCGGGACAGGCAGAACAGTATGATATATACTGGGAAATCAACAAAATAATGGGGGACAGGCCCGTTACCGTAATCATTTCCAATTGGCAAGGCCACCGGCGGACTAACCCCAACCTTTTAAAAAAACAACTCAGTGCTTTATTAAGAGCGAATATTTACGGCAACTTCAACATGGTGCTGCCCAGGGTAGGTCAAGTGTCGGAGATTTTAAAGTTGAAGGAACTGCTCAGGGAAACGCAGGCCGAACTGGAGGAAGGGAATATTCCTTTCCGCCTGCCCGGGGAGATAGGCATTATGGCGGACGTTCCCGCGGTACTGGCGGCCATGGATATATTTTGTTTCGAGTCCCGTTTTTTCATCTCCGGAGACGATACTATAAACTACCTTTATGCTGCCGGCAGTGAATACCGGGCTGATAATGACATACTACATTATTTTGATTCGGCTCACCTTTCTTATTTGCAGGAATTGTCCGATAGGGCCGGCCGCAGGCATAAAAGGGTGGGTATATCATCCCCCATGGTTAATGAGCCGGCGGCAATACCCCTGCTGCTGGGTATGGGGTTTGAAGAAATAATAGCGCCTCCTGAAATAATACCAGCCACCCGCGAGCTGATACAGCGCATAAACGCACATTCAGCAAAGCTCATCGCTTCCAAGGCCATATCCTGTAAACCGACT
>CBEULQ010000081.1:0-8087 GCA_965543975.1 uncultured Desulfocucumis sp.
ATACCATGGAGGCAACCCTGGAAGATATATTTATTAATGTAACCGGGAGGCGCCTGGATTGAAAAGACTTGCCGCGGCTGTAAGAAACGATGTTCTTTTGCAAACCAAATACGGTTTTTACAGCATTTACGCAGTAATTACCCTGGTCTATATACTGCTGTTAAGGAATTTGCCCGCTTACTGGCTGGATCTGGCACTGCCCCTTATAATCTTTTCTGACCCTTCATTTCTGGGGTTTTATTTCATAGGCGGCCTGATTTTACTGGAAAAAGGGGAAAATACCCTGGAATGGCTGATCTCCACACCGCTAAGGGAAAAGGAATACCTCTACGGTAAAATGATTTCGTTAACAATACTGGCGCTGGCGGCAAGTCTGGCCATATCCTTTTTCAGTTACGGCACCGGTTTTAACTATCCCCTGCTGGTCATGGGGGTTACCCTCACATCCGTCTTTTATATACTGGTGGGGTTTGTGGCGGTGGCTCGATTTAGAACAGTGAACGAATACCTTTTGTCCTCAATAGTATATATGCTGATTTTGAACTTGCCGCTGCTGGATTTTTTCGGGCTTTACCATAGCTGGTTTTTCTATCTTTTTCCCTCCCAGGCCTCCCTGCTGTTGATTAGGGGAGCGTTTATCCCGGTCGAGGCTTGGCAGGCTGCTTACGGACTGATATACCTGACAGCCTGGGTTTGGCTCATGTATAGATGGGCTCATCGCTCCTTTTACAGGTTCATTATCCTGAGGGAAGGGATGTCGTAAAATGAAAAGAGCTCTTGCTCTGGCTGCCGGGGATTTAAAGAATATTGTCCGGGAACCCATGCTGTTGTATATCATGTCTCTGCCGATCTTTTATACATTACTGGCCCGTTATTTAATTCCACTGGGAAACCAGGCCCTGGAGGAGCGTTTTCAGCTCGAGCCCTATTACGGATTGATTGCCGGTTTCTTCACTCTTTTTACACCGGTGCTGCTGGGTATGGTGACGGGATTCCTGCTGCTGGACGAAAGGGACGAACAGGTGATGATGGCATTAATTGTCACACCTCTGGCCAGACAGGGTTACCTGGCATATCGTATTGCATTGCCGGTTGGGGTTGGGTTTATTTATAGTCTACTGCTTGTGCCGCTGCTGGGATTGGTGGAAATACCGTTTCACCGCCTGGTGTTTCTGGCCCTTCTGGCAGGCCTGGAGGCTCCGCTCACAGCACTGTTTCTGGTAAACTGGGCGGGGAACAAAGTGGAAGGGCTGGCATTGTCCAAGGGACTGGGCCTGCTGATGCTGGCCCCGCTGGCGGGAATGCTGGTGGACAGCAAGTGGAGCCTGCTGGCGGGTATTATTCCCTTTTACTGGCCGGTGCTGGCGGTAGTGACAGCCACTGCCGGAACAGGAGGCTTCTGGTTGCACATACTGGCCGGCCTGACGGTGCATTTGGTTTATTTATTGACGTTTATCAGACGATTCACATCCAAAGTTGTATTATAAAAGCTCTACATTACTGATTTTTTTCCGGACTGTGTTGCCCTCATCCGTGCCACTTTTTTATGATTGGTATTCTGTTCACGATAAATATTTTAAATCAGATTAAGGAAAAAGGTTAGACAGTATTTGTTAATTAGACGGTTTGCCCTTCACGGCGCAGTCAAACCAGGTTTTGCAGTTCCCACATTTTACAGTAAAGCCTGCCCTTCTCCAGCAGATCCATGTGCCGGCCCCGCTCCACTACCCGGCCTTTTTCAAGGACCAGTATTTCGTCCATGCCATCAAGTCCGGTCAGACGGTGGGTGATGACCAGAGTGGTCCGTCCCTCCATCAGCCGGGTAATGGACTCCATAACCTCCCGGCCGGTCACCGGGTCAAGGCCAGAAGTGGCTTCGTCCAGCAGCAGAACGGGAGCGTTTTTCAGGAGCGCCCGGGCAATAGCCAGGCGTTGGCGCTGGCCTCCGGATAGTTTAAATCCACTTTCTCCCACAGGGGTGTCGTATTCTTGGGGAAGGCCCTGAATAAAGTCGTGGATTTTGGCCTCCCGGGCGGCCTGCCACAGTTCCTCCTCGCTTGCCCCGGGTTTGGCCAGCAATAGATTCTCCCGGACAGAGGTATTGAAAAGATAAGTATTCTGGGTAACCACACTCATATAGCGCCGCAGATCTTCCGGGGAATAAGATTCAAGCTCGTGTCCTCCCAGGGAAATTGAACCTTCCCCGTAATCCCAAAAACGCAGTAAAAGGTTCACCAGGGTGCTCTTCCCGGCGCCGCTGGGTCCTACAACGGCCAGCCTTCCTCCCTGGGGCAGCACAAAGTCCAACCCGTCCAGCGCCCAGGGCTCCTCCGGGGTATATCGAAAGCGTAAGCCCTTTACCCGCAGGTCATAGCTTTGGGGTTCGGGCGAAGGCCCGGGAAGGTCCCCTATCATTGGTTTGGCGTCGGTAATGGCAAAGAGTCTGCGGGCTGCCGCCAGGCTCTCCTCAATATGTTGAAATACCATGGGCAGGGGCAGTACCGCCTCAAAGCCGCTCAAAGCCCCCAGGGCCAGCATGGCCAGGTAAATTCCGTCCAGTCTGCCGCTGGTCACCAGGGGTATGGCAAGCAACATTATCGACCACATGGCCAGATTCATGAGCAGGCCGGCCAGGGCGGAAGACAAACCCTTTATACCTGCTACCCGTTCTTGTAAATATAAATATTTCCGGCTCAAAGCCTTTACTTGCTCCTGCTGCCGGCCGGCCAGGTTGTATGCTGCAATTTCGGTCATGCCCTGTATGGTGTCCACCATTTGAGCGTTCAGCGCCGACCTGGTTTCTACCATTCGCCGGCCCCTGCCCCGGCTCAATGCTCTAACTGCCAGGGGCACCGCCACGGCTGCGGCGAGGAAAAAGAACAGAAAGGCAAAAGCCAGGCTAATTCCAAACCGGGCCAAAAAAGCAAAAACCCCAATCAGCACCATCAGGGCCACCAACGGCGGCGCCAGGACCCGCAGATAAAATTGCTCCAGTGTTTCCACGTCCGCCACGATGCGGCTCACCAGTTCTCCGCTCCGGTATTCCATCAGCCGGGCCGGCGCCAATGGTTCCAACGCCGTATAAAACCAGACCCTAATATGGCTCAATACCCGGAATGTAGCGTCGTGGGTGAAGTATCGCTCCAGGTAGCGGAAAACCGCCCGGGAAATCCCGAAAAAGCGCACACCCACGATAGCCTCCATTAATTCCAGAACCGGAGGGTGCAGCGCCGCGCCGGCGATGAGGAAGGCCGAGGTGGCCATCAGTCCGACGCCGCTGGCCACCGTGAAAAAGCCCAATAAGGTTGCTAAAAGCATGGATTTCCAGAATGGGGCTATTAAAACCATGAGACGTGCAAAATCCTTCATCACACACCTCCGTATGCTGCAACCAGGCGGTGGTAAACACCTTGTTGTTCCATGAGTTCCTTGTGCCGCCCGGTTTCCGCCAGCCGTCCTCTTTCCAGCACAATTATTCGGTCGGCCCGCTGGACGGTGTTGAGACGGTGGGCGATGATCAGTGCCGTTCTTCCTTGCACCAGGCGTTCCAGGGACTCCAGTATGATCCCTTCGCTGATAGGGTCCAGGCTTGCGGTGGCTTCATCGAGAATTAATAAAGGCGCATTTTTCAGAAAGGCCCGGGCAATGGCCAGTCGCTGGGCCTGCCCGCCGCTTAAACGGATTCCCCCTTCGCCTATCTGGGTGCCATAGCCCCGAGGTAGTTCCAGGATAAAATTGTGGGCTCCGGCCTGCCCGGCAGCCGCGATTACTTCTTCCATGGCAGCTCCGGGACGCCCCAGGCGGATGTTTTCGGCTATGGTGCCGTAGAAAAGATAGGGTTTCTGGGGGACCAGGGCGATATGCCGGCGCCACTCCTCCACGGGAATTTGCTCCAGAGGAATGCCATTGACCATGATCCGTCCCCGGTCCGGTTCTATGAAACGCAAAAGGAGGTGGACGGCGGTACTCTTCCCAGCCCCGCTGGGACCCACCAGGGCCACCCGCTCCCCGGGACGAAGCTCGAAGGAAACCCCTTGCAGGGCCGGCCGGGCACCTTCCTCGTAGGCGAAATGCACGTCTTCAAAGGTAATTTGCAAAAGGGGGTCTGGCGGAAGATAACACTCTTGCTGTGTCCTGCTTTCGGGCAGGGGAGTATCAAGAATCTCGAAGATGCGCCCGGCGGCGCTGACTCCCGTAAGTCCGGCGTGAAAGTTGCTGCCCAGAAGCCTTAAGGGCAAATAAAATTCCGGTGCCAGCAGCAGTAGAAAAAAGGCCTGCTCAAAGGGAATGCGGGCGTATACCAGGCGAAGGCCCACCGTAACCGCCACCAAGGCAGTGCTGATGGTGGCCAAAAACTCCAGCACCAGGGCAGAAAGAAAGGCCACCCGCAGAACGCCCAGGGTAGTCTCCCGGAAATGACTGCTGATCCGTGCGATGGTTTGCGCCTGGGCCTTGCTACGGCCAAAAATTTTAAGGGTGGTGAGACCCTGCAGTACGTCCAGGAAATGAGCGCTCATATGGCTTAAGGTTTCCCACTGCCGCTGGGACAAGGACTCCGCCCATTTGCCGATCAAGAACATAAAAAGGGGAATCAGGGGAGCGGTAAAGAGTAGAATGAGGCCGGAAAGAATGTCCAGGGGAAAAACAAAGCCCAAAACCGCCAGGGGCAACAGTGCTGCTAAAGCCAGTTGGGGCAGGTAGCGGGCGAAATAGGCGTCTAGAGCTTCAATGCCCTCCACCAAAACGTTTACCAGCTCGCCGGTACGCTCGCCTCCCGCATATACCGGCCCCAGGGCCAGTAAATGGGCCAAAAGACGCTGGCGCAGCGCGTGTTTAATATGCGCGGCAGCCCTGTGGGCCGCAATCTCGCCAACCCACCCCAGCCCTGCGCGAAAAATAATGACTCCTAAGAGAGGCCAAAGCAATATCCAGACTTCCCCCAGGTTGTGCCCGCCCAGAAAGACCCGGTTTACCACCCGGGCCAGGTAGCTTGCCTGCAGGACCGCCAGGAGGCCGGTTCCCAGTCCCAAACCTACGCTAAGGGCCAGGAAAATACGCACCGGTCCGGTTTCACTCAAAAGCCTTTTATTCAGCATTTTCCTTCACCTCAGCGAAAAGGGGACACACTTTTGGGTTTGCTATAACTCCATCAGGTATTCAGAATTCAGGAGCCAGAATTCAGAATTCAGAATATTAATTAACCATTCTCTTATTCTGATTCCTGACTCCTGGCTACTGACTCCTGACCCGGAATTTACTCAGTATAAGCATTTTCAGGGTAGTTACTTACTTTTTTAACAATCACACGAAGGAATGTCACCAATCGTCAACATTATATCCTAACCCTTTTTTGGTATCAGTACTCCAGGTCCCTGGCGGTAACGCGTTGGCGGAAAACCCAGTAGTTCCAAGCCTGGTAGAGGAGTACCACCGGAACCAGGGTAAGGGCGACGATGGTCATGATCTTTAGTGTATAGGGGCTCGATGAGGCATTGTATATGGTAAGGCTCCACTCCGGATTCAGACTGGAGACCATAACCCGGGGAAACAGGCCCCAAAAGACAGCCACGGTGGAAAAAACAATGGTGAGGCCATTCATGACAAAAGCCCAGGCATACCTTCCGGAGCGCAACAGCCAGCAGACCAGGAGCAGCGCCGCAAGAGCGCTCCAAAACACGATACCTGCGCCGGTTTTTTCAAATATATCGGTTTGGCTGTAACTTAAAACAACCAGTAGAAAAAGGGCCGTCACAGACAAAATACTTACCAGTGACGCTGCCCGGCGGGCGCCTTCCAGTTGTTCACCCCCTGTTTTGAGGGTAAGAAAGAGAGCGCCGTGGAGAGTGAAAATCAACAGTGTAGTCACTCCGCCCACCAGGGTGTATGGCGATAGAAGATCCCAGAAGGTGCCCACGTACTGCATATTGCCGGCAATGGGCACACCCCGGACCAGGTTGGTTATGGCTACGCCCCACAGCAGGGCAGGTACCAGGCTTCCCCCGAAAATCATCCAATCCCACAGGCTGCGCCAGGCAGGGCGGTCATCCTTGCTGCGAAACTCAAAGGCTACCCCGCGTACGATCAATGCCAGCAGCATCAAAAAGAGCGCCATGTAAAAACCGCTGAACAGGGTGGCGTACCAGTTTGGGAAAGCGGCAAATATGGCACCGCCGGCTGTGAGCAGCCAGACTTCGTTGCCATCCCAGAAGGGACCGATTGAATTGATCAGCACCCGCCGCCCGGCGTCATCCTTGCCCAGCAAGGGCAGCAGGGTTCCTACGCCGTAGTCGAAGCCTTCCAGAAAGAAATAGCCGGTAAATAGTACGGTAATCAGAATGAACCAGAGAATGTTTAGGTCCATAACGACACCTCCTTTGTGGTTTCCACCGGTTTGCCCGCAGACGTTTCCTCAGGGCCCTGTTTGATAAACTTGGTTAAAAGATAGATGTCAGCCATGGCCAATATCCCATAGATCAGGGTAAAAGTTATCATTGTGGTGAGAATTGCGCCGGCGGAGACCGATGGGGAAACGGCTTCATTCACCCTTTGCAGCCCCTGCACGATCCAGGGCTGACGGCCCACCTCGGCCATAAACCAGCCGCTGGTATTGGCAATATAGGGCAGGGGAATGCTCCAGAGCAGCGCCTTTAAAACCCACGGTTTTGCTTCCAGCTGCCCTCTTTGCCACAGGTACAGGCTATAGAGAGTGATGAAAATCATCCACAACCCGGCCGCCACCATCAGGCGAAAACTCCAGAACACGGAAGCAACCGGCGGGATGTAATTGCCCGGCCCGTATTCGGCTTCGTACATGGCCTGAACTTCTTTGATTCCTTTAACCTCACCGCTGAAGGAATTGTGGGACAGGAAGCTTCCCATACCGGGAATCCGGATTTCAGCAGTGTTGGTCTGGTGTTCCTCATTAACAATAGCCACTAGGCTCAGAGGAGCCGGGTCCGCGCTTTCCCAAAGGGCCTCTGCCGCCGCCATCTTCATGGGCTGGGAGTTAACCAGGTGTTGCCCCTGGAAGTGACCCACCGTAATTACCATAAAAGTGCTGATAATCCCCATAATCAATCCAATCCGGAAGGAACGGCGGAAAAAGTTGGAGTAGTTTTTTCTCAAAAGGTGATAAGCGCTGATGCCCATCACGAAAAAGGCGGCTGTGGTGTATCCGGCCAGCACGGTATGTGGAAATTGATAGAGCACATGAGGATTTGTTAATAGAGCAAAGAAGTCAGTCATCTCCGCCCGGCCGTTGCGGATAACATAACCCACCGGTTCCTGCATAAAAGAGTTGGCCGCCAGGATCCAGAAAGCAGAAAGATTCGAAGCAATGGCCACCAGCCATATGGCCGTTGCATGCATTTTTTTAGACAGTTTATCCCAGCCGAATATCCATATTCCCAGGAAGGTGGATTCCAGGAAAAAAGCGGCCAGGGCTTCCACCGCCAGGGGCGCCCCGAATATATCGCCAACGAAGCGCGAGTATTCCGACCAGTTCATGCCAAAATGGAATTCCTGCACGATCCCGGTTACCACTCCCATAGCGAAGTTGATAAGGAAAAGCTTCCCCCAGAACCGGGTCATTTTTTTGTAAGTCTCGTTCCCCGTGCGGACATAAATGGTCTCCATAATTGCTACCAGAACTGAAAGCCCCAGGGTCAGCGGGACAAACAGAAAGTGGTAACTTGAGGTAATGGCGAACTGCAATCTAGCCAGTATGAGAGCATCCACAAGTATTCCCCCCTTAAATTTCTTCTGAGTTTAAAAATTTTTTTTGCCTGAGGCAAAGAATCTCACCAGTGGTTCCCCCGGCAGACATCTTGCCCTGGTATGCACCCCCCCTTGCCAGAAATGTAAACTGGACTGGTTTAGTATACTTATGTGCGTTCTAACCCCCCTTCTTTCATTTAAATTAAGCCTTGATTTTCCGGTCATTTAAGCGGTTGCAATTTCTTTGGGACTTAGCCAGTATATAAGTGAGCCTTGGGTTCGGAAGGGGTTATTCCCCTTCCGAACCCTTAGAGCAAACTTAGTTCGAATACGTTGGGGACATTCCTCACCCCAAAGTCAGGCTTTAAATA
>CBEULQ010000082.1:0-8069 GCA_965543975.1 uncultured Desulfocucumis sp.
ATTTTCTCAGGAGTATCGGCTACACCGTCCATTACTCCCGCCACATAACCTTTAATGGCCGTTACCGGGGTTTTTAAATCATGGGATATACTCGAGATAAGTTCCTTCCTATTATCTTCATATTGCATCTGAAGTTCGATGGATTCCTTTAATCTGGATCGCATTTCTTCGAAAGCCTGACAAAGCTGTCCGATTTCATCGTTGGATTTACTGCTGACACTGCAGTCAAGATTACCTTCTTTTATTTGCCCGGCAGCATATTTCAAACTCTGGATCGGCTTGATAATGCTGCGGGAAACAATATAGGTTAATAATCCATTGGTGAAAATTAATATCAGTAGAACGGCCAGTATCATTGACAGGATAAACTTCCTGGCAAATGCCCCTATGGGACTGAAATCTGTTACCAGGAAAACACTTCCCGGGCTGTTATCGCTAAAGTAAAAGTCAGACTGCCTGGGCTGAAAAATGCTTTTTCCTGAGAATATGGGTTTATCATCATCTTGCTGCGCACCAAACTCAGGCAGCCGATAGATTATTTCCGGCTTATTGACAATACTTGAAGCATAGACTATCTGATCATTCTTTCTTACAATAATCCCTGTATTAATATAATTTATCTTTTTATCCACCTGTTGCAGGTAGTTCACATCCAACAGTTTGTCAGGATTGTCGGCAATGGTGAGTTTAATGTCATCCAATGCTAAGGCCTTTTGTTTATTGAACTTTTCCATTGAGTCGTGTCTGGTATCAAAGCTGTAGATATACCTGATATCTCCCCAATAGGCGTGAGCCAGTATAAAGGCGGCAGCTATTGATAAAATAACTGGTATGACCAGCATGGCGATATATGATAACAACAATTTGACTCTGATCGACATGTTAATCCCCCGGCTCCAGAATTATTTACGTAAATTTATAATATAACAGGTAATTAAGAGACGGAAGTCATAATTCCTTGGTGTCAAACAAATAACACCCTGCGGAAAAGAAAATAATTCCGCTGGAAAGGATAAACAAAAAGGAATAGAGCAATTTTTCCGGGGAGACCGGCCCCAACCATAACATGTGCCAGTCTGTATAAGAAGTTAATAACAATTTGGCCGATTGAGGTACAATCATAGGCAGTAGTTTGGCCGTGATATAAACAAAAATTGAAGTTGTGAGCGCACCACTGCTGTTTCTAAAAAACTGGGCAATAAACGCCGCCGCAATTCCCAGGGCCAGCATCGGTAAAGCCGCCAGGCTATACGCTTTTAAGCCATTAAAGAATCCAATCCACCAGTCACTCCTGGCGTCACCCAATAATATGCCCGCAACCAGCGACAGGATAAAAAGAATAGCCAGAAAGATTCCAATCACAAGACCGATAGCAATAATTTTCGATGTAAACACCTTAATCCTGGCGATAGGCCGGATCAAGGTTAATTTAAGGGTTCTTTCCCCGGCTTCTCCGGCAAAGCTGTCAGCCACCCACATAAACACAAACAGCGGTAGGAACAGATTGGTGAACAACCCAAGGATCAAAATAGGGAAATCAGTAGCCCCCAACCCCAATATCCCAACCTTGCTCTTAAAAAAGAACAGCAACATTGCCATCCCAAGCGGGATCAGCGCCGTCACCAGCAGTAAAGCAATGGTTTTCTTTTTATGGAATGTTTTCTCCATTTCGTTTGCAATGTTGGCAAACAAGTTATTCATTTTTCAATCTTCCTCTCTCTTATCTCTGGTCTGCTGAATGAAGAAATCCTCCAGGGAAGAGTAATTTGACAACAGTTCCGAAACGTTACCTTCCCTGACCAATTTCCCATGGTTTATGATACCGATCCGGCTGCACATTAACTCCATTTCATGGGCCAGATGACTGGAGATAAAAAAGGTTACCCGGTGTTCACGGGCCAGGTCCATAATCATGTTTCTTATTTCCACCATACCCTCAATGTCCAGGCCATTGGTGGGCTCATCCAGGACGACAAATTCCGGATAGGCTAATATAGCCGAGGCCAGGGCCAGTCGCTGCTTCATCCCCAGGGAGTAATTTGCCACCTTTTCGTTTTTAAATTCCGCCAGCCCGACAATCTCCAATACTTCGTCAATTCTTGTTTTATTTAGATGAGGATAAAATCTTGCGGCCAATTCCAGGTTTTTGCGGCCGCTCATATATTCGTAAGCATCAGCGGTCTCGATGATACAGCCCACTCTGGCCATAGCCTGCTCAAACTGATCGGGAACATTAAAGCCAATTATTTTAACCTGGCCCCGGTCCGCCCGGCACAACCCGGTAATAATTTTCATTAGTGTAGTCTTGCCGGCGCCGTTTGGACCCAGAAGTCCGTAAATGTCCCCTTGATTGATTTCTAAGCTGATGTTTTCAATTCCCCGCTTATTACCATATATTTTTGTTAAATCTTTCACTTCCAATACCTTATCCATATTCATCTCCCTTAATAAGGGAAGCAAGGGGACGGTTCTTCAGGGAAGCAAGGGGACGGTTCTTCTGCTTCCTCCCCCTTGCTTCCAGAACCCTACCTTTTGCAGTTACTTATTCTATCCGTGGTGGCTAAACCGCTCCATCTCTTCAGGTTGAATGGTTTTCACCTGTTTTCCGGTTAAATCAACAGAATCAGGGGTTGTGTTATTGAAATCGGAAAGGTTCACATCAACAGTAACCACCACTTCGTGATTGATCCCATCAGCATCTATACCCGTAATGGTAACATTGGCTGTCTGTTCTTTAATCAAATTTTGATTGTCAATGTCCGCTTTTACATCAATATTAGTAACCCTAATTTCATCAACCAATTTGGGAATTTGGTCACCAATGGCGGATTTTACCGAAGAAGCTGAATGCTGTTTATTCCCATGCTCCAGAGCCCCTTCTCTAACCACCAGAGAGGTCACTGCGTTTGCTATTGGCGAAATCTGGCTGCCGGACAGTTCCAAAGACACCTCTTTGCTCCCGTCAGCCTTACTGTCCAGAGAAATGTAATCCTGGTAATTTCCCACTACTAGATCCACAATGTTTTCCACGTCTTTAGCCAAAGCCGGATTTTTTTGCCCCTGGTCCCACTTCTCGGAGTGATGGAAATTGCCCCGTTCGGTCGGTAATACATTGTAAACCTGGCTGTCATCGGATTTAGTTATTGTCTGACCGTTCTGCCTGTACATAGTCATTGACTTGACTTGATCGCCAGCAGTGAGGTCAACACTACCGCTCATGTTCCCGGTGTCGCGATTCATTTTGATTGAGTGCTCCGACTTCAATATAACATTGCCATTGTCGGCCACCGTAATTTCAGCCGTCCCGGTCATACTTGCCACTGCCCGGGTATTCTTAAACGCGGACTTATAAGTTTCATACCCGCTTGAACCCGAAGCACTGGCCAACGCAGCAGTTGCCATCATCACCCCGCCCACGATAATACTGATTCCAAGCACCGCTTTTTTGTTCATCTAAACTCCCCCGTTATTTTTATTTGAAAGCCAACAGCCTTCAAATGTGATAATAGACTGTGTTTCTAAACTGCAAATAAATTAAATATAAACTTTTTATAAACTGCTTCAGATCCTAAAACTGATTGGTTAAGAGGAAGCAGAAGAACCGTCCCCATGCTTCCTTAAAACTGCTTTAGATCCTGGGGGAAGCATTGGGATGGTTCTTCTGCTTCCATGATTGATTACACAAAAACAGGGACGATAAATTATCGCCCCGGTTTTTATATAGTGGTAGTTAACAATTTACTTTTCAAAGCGCAGAGCTTCGATGGGGTCAAGTTTCGCAGCCTTTTGGGCCGGATAGTAACCGAAGAAAATTCCTATTATCGCCGAAAAGCCGGCGGACAGCATTACAGAGTACAGGGTAACCGACGTTGGCCAGCCTGCCGCTATGGATACAATCTTGGATCCCGCCATACCCAGGAGAATACCCGCGAAGCCGCCGATCAGGCACAGCACCAGGGCCTCCACCAGAAACTGGTTGCGAATATTTCTTTCTGTTGCCCCCACAGCCATACGCAGTCCTATTTCCCTGGTCCTCTCCGTCACTGAAACCAGCATGATATTCATAATACCGATACCTCCCACCAGCAACGAAACCGCGGCTACACTGGCCAATAACAGTGTCATTATTTGAGTAGTGCTTTCCGCGGTTTCAAGCACCGTGGTCAGGTTTCGGACTTGAAAATCGTTTTCGCTGGAGCCGGCCAGGCGGTGCCTCTGTCTTAGAAGGCTTTCAATATTTTCCTGAACGAAATCCATGCTGTCCGGTGTTTCTGTTTGCACGTTAATGAGCCGCACGTTTTGTACACCGAGTAATCGTTTTTGGGCTGTGGTTACCGGTATGTATACTATATCATCCTGATCCTGGCCCATCATGGATGCTCCCTTGGCAGCCAGCACCCCCACCACTGTAAAAGACATCCTGTTAATACGGATTGTGGTCCCTATGGGGTCTGTGCCTTGGGGATATAGGTTATCCACCACGGTCTGGCCCAACACCGCCACCGGAGTGGAACCCTTTACATCCTCCTCCGAAAAAAACGACCCCGAAGAAGTGGGGCGGTCCTTGATTACCTGAAGCTCAGGGGTGGTTCCGTTGTATTGGGCTGTCCAGGTTTGGCTGCCATATGCTATGGTGGCGTTGCCGCTCAACTCCGGAGCCACATGGGTCACCATTCTGAGCTCTGAAATGGCTTCGGCGTCTTCCAGGGTAAGGGTATTCACGCTGCCCCCTGCACCCCGAACAGCCCCCTGGCCGGCACCGGGAAAGACCATTAACAGATTTGTACCCATGCTGGAAATCTGTTCTGAAATTTTTTTGCTCGCCCCCTGGCCCACGGAAATCATAATTATTACGGCGGAAACGCCAATAATTATGCCCA
Organism: uncultured Desulfocucumis sp.; assembly: GCA_965543975.1. Classification (GTDB taxonomy): domain Bacteria; phylum Bacillota; class Desulfotomaculia; order Desulfotomaculales; family Desulfocucumaceae; genus Desulfocucumis. The sequence continues at coordinate 4,881 of CBEULQ010000082.1, forward strand.
GCATTGTTAAGGCGGAGCGCATCTTATTGGCCTTAATCCCGTTTATCGCCACTTCCATGTTCTTTGAAAGAATCATCCTGCCACCCCCATATCTTCCTTCGGGAAAGCCTCCAGGTCTTTAACGGCATTCCTGGGATTAGACACCGGCTCATCATTGATGACACGCCCGTCTTTTAATTGTATGACCCGGCGGCAGTAAAGGGATATGTCCTTTTCATGGGTCACTATTACCACAGTAATACCTTTTTCCAGATTAAGTCTCTGTATTACCGACATTATCTCTATGCTGGTTTTGGAATCCAGGGCGCCTGTGGGTTCGTCCGCCAGGATAAGGGACGGGTTGTTCACCAGCGCCCGGGCAATGGCGACCCTTTGTTGCTGGCCGCCGGACATCTGATTCGGATAGTGGTTTAAGTAAGAGGACAGGCCCACCCAGTTCAGCGCTTCTTGAGCCCTGTCATCCATTTCTTTATTGTCTGTTCCCGCATAGACTAAAGGCAGTTGTATATTTGCCCTGACAGTCATTTTGCCTAAAAGATTGAATCCCTGGAACACGAAGCCTATTTTTTTGTTGCGAATGGCGGCTAACTGTGTTTTGTCAAGTTTCGATACGTCCTTCCCGTCCAGAAAATAGGTGCCTTCTGTGGGCCGGTCCAGACAGCCTATAATATTCAATAAAGTACTCTTGCCTGAGCCGGAAGAACCCATTATGGCGACCATTTCGCCTTCCGCCACCGTAAGGTCGATGCCTCTGGCGGCTTGCACCAGGGTTTCTCCCACATGGTAAACCTTTTTTATATTTTCAAGCTTTATTGTAGTCTTCTCCGGCATATAGCTCCCCCGACCTTTTGATTACGGCTATTTCAAATTTTAAGCCATTTTAGCGCCTGCCGCCGGTGCCGTACACCCTGGGCATCATGGGATTCCCCGTCTGGGCGCCTGAACTGGCAGCAGATGCCGCAGACTGGCCGAGAGATCCGATTATAACCGTGTCCCCTTCGTTCAGCCCGTTTAATATTTCATAGCTGGTCAAGTCGGATAGCCCCAATTCGACACGCTTGGGTGCTGGAGTGCCTGACTTATCCAGTGTTAGGACAATGGCGCGCTGTACCTGTTCGTTTTCTTTTGCTGAGGTGGCACCGGCCTGCGCAGCGCTGCCGCCATTACCGCCCTGTCCGGCTCTATTGTTTATACCCTGCCTTTGTCCCTGAAGTCCGGTATTTCCGGCGTCACCAGCGTTCTGCCTGTTTGCGGCTGCGTCCTGCCTCATCTTATTCATATAACTGACTGCAAAGGATGTGGCGCCCTTGGGAATGGTCAGCACATTATCGTGCCTGTCCACAACGATAGTAACGTTGGCGGGCATGCCGGCCTTTAATTCCGTGTAATTCTCGTCCAGTTGTATAATTATGTCGTAAATCTGAACGTTGGATTCCGTGTAGGCCATGGGGGATATGCTGCTCACCTTCCCGAAAAAGGTTTTATTCGGGTATGAGTTTACCGTGAATTCCACCTTCTGGCCCAGCTTGGTCCTGCCGATATCCCCTTCGTTTACCTGGGCTTTGACCTGCATAGCTTCAGAAATTATATCCATAAAGCCGCCGCCGCTGGTATTATTGTTGTTGGCAGTGGCCCGCTGGCCTTCCGCCCCGTTAATTGAGCTGACGATGCCGTCGATGGGGCTGACCATCCTGGCATCGGCAAAATTGTTTTTGGCTATCTGAAGTTGTGCCTTGCTGCTTTCCACCTGTGCGGCCGCGGAGGCTATATCCTCGGAGCGATTCCCTTTTTTTAAACTGTTTAAAGACGCCTGGGCCTGTTTTAATTTTGCTTCCGCATTGACAAAATCCGCTTTTACCTGATCGAGTTCGGACAATGATAGCGCTCCGGCCTGGTGAAGTTGCTGATTTCTCTCCAGAGTGGTTTTGGTAAGATTATAACTTGTCTGAGCCATGCTCACGTTTGCCTCAGCCTGTTCCAATTCTTCCTGGGTGGCGCCGTTTTTTAACAGTTCAAGTTTGGAGGACTGGTTACTAAGGTTTGCTTCCGCCTGTATTAAATCCGCCTCCAGGTTGCCGGTTTCCAACTCGGCAAGTAATTGGCCCGGTTCTACTTTATCGCCCACTTTTAAGTAAATTTTCTTGACTATTTCGGCGTTTTTGAAACTCATGGAAATTGTGCTGACCGGCTCTACCATTCCACTGGCGGAAATGGTGTTGGTTATGTTGCCGCGTTTAACGGTTTCGGTCAGGTAATCTCCGGATGCCTTCGAGGTCCCGCTGAAGACAAAATAAAGGACCAGCGATATCCCGGCCACTGCAATAATGCCAAACATGAGCTTTTTCTTTTTTATGTATTCTAATGAAGATCCAAATCTCATAAAGAATGATTTGTTTTCGTTTTGCAATTTGATGTCCTCCCGAGTGATAAGCAATTTTACTTTTCAGTTGCTACACGATCCGAACTCTTGGCGCAAGCTGCATCTGGCCCCTGTCAATATCCGGGTCAGTCTTTCCCTGTCACAGCCGATTATCTCTGTCAATTCATTATAATTTAAACCTATTATTTCTCTTAATATTAAGACCAGCTTTTCTTCAGGCGCTAACATCAATATGGCTCTATGTAACTTGTCTTCCCCATTGATAGGTTTATGTTCTTTCTCAAAAGTGTAATCGACAGTTGCAGGAAATTTATTCAAATATATTTCTACAAAATATCTCCATATCCTTTATTCCTCAATTCTATACGGTTTGCCGGCTAAAAACTCAAATGTTTTAACAGTTAGTTCTTCGGCCTTTTTAGTATTGCAGGTCAGGAAATAACCTGCTTTGTAAACCCTTTCCATGAGTTCCGCTAATCGATGCCCTGTGCTCTTCTTTAGAAGCACAAAACACACATCCTTCTGATGTCATTTTATAGATTTAAACATTAACAGAAACCGTGCAGAATTCTCTGTCTTTTCATTTCATACCTTATATGGTTATACGCCCCAGGGGTTGGATTTCTTACAATACCAACTCCTTTCACTGTTTCTTTAGATTACATATTGTACATAAAGATAACGGAACAATTATCAAAAAATTGTGGGATATTGTGAAAAACAATAACAACAAATTTTACATCTTTCCATAATTCCTTGATAATTGGTCCGAAATTGAATCGTAAGATTAAGATGCAACAAAAAAACAT
>CBEULQ010000083.1:0-8028 GCA_965543975.1 uncultured Desulfocucumis sp.
TGAGAACACTGAACTGTACACCATGTCCTGGACTTTTTTTTATCATAAGACTCCCCTGGAACAATACACCATCACCAAGGTTGGTCAGGCCGCCCGCCCGCTGGTGAAAGCCTTTTTAATGGATAATGACACCGTAACCAGGGCAATAGAATTGATGATGACGCAAAATGTTAATCTGATTCCGGTTTTCCGTAACAAAAAGGCCGTGGGCGTGATCAGGGCGCTGGACATTCTCGATTATATAGGGGAAATGCTGTAAATTAAACATTCCTTATAAGTTCTAATAGTTTTTCCCTGGTTCTGGGTACACCACCGCCACCCTCAACCAACCCTCTGGTCTGCAACTGCCGGTAGACATCCACCAGCCAGGGCTTATCCAAATCGGCAAGGGTTAGCAGCCCGTCATCTTCAAAAATATCTTCCGGCGCCCCTTCCCCGGCCACAGCCCCGTCCTTCATAACGATAACGCGGTCGGCCCAGGAGTAGGCGGCGTTTACATCGTGGGTGGACAGTACCACTGTTTTGCCTTCCCGGCTAAGCCTGTCGAACAATTCCATAACATTACCGGTCAGTTTTGGGTCCAGCCCGGAAGTTGGCTCGTCAAATATTATCACTTGCGGGTTCATGGCCAGTATGTCCGCAATGGAAACCCTCTTCTTCTGGCCATAGCTAAGGTAGTGGGTGGCCTTGTCTTTTAATCCGGTCACCCCTGTGATTTCCATTGCCCGGTCAACCCGGCGGCGCACCTCTTCCCGGGAAAGCCCCATATTCAGAGGGCCGAATGATATTTCCTGGTAAACACTGGCTGAAAAAAGCTGTATCTCAGGATCCTGAAAGACAATGCCGACATTTTTACGGAGTTCCGTAAGGGAAGCGTGATCGTAACGAATTTCCCTGCCGCTGTAAATGATTTTCCCCCGGGCCGGCCTCAGTATACCGTTGAAATGCAAAAACAGGGTGGATTTTCCTGCCCCGTTGGGCCCTAGAAAAGCTATTTTTTTTCCTCTTTCCACCGACAGGGATACATTATTTAACGCCATGGTGCCATCTGGGTACTGGTGCACAACTTCCCTGGCCTCCAGAACAATATCTGTCAAAAACAGCACCTCCGAAGTGTCTCAGGCCAACGGCCCGCCCCATCTTTCCCATATACCAAAGAGCACCAGGCTAATATCCAATATAAGTATAATCGCTATATTCCCTGGTGATATACTGTAACTCCTTTCCAAAACCGCTATTTCCCCGGTGTAGCACCTGGAAACAAGCGCATTGAAAAGCATTTTGGACCGGTGATAGGATTTTATGAACAGGTTGGAGACAAGCTGCCCCAGGGAATGGTAACCCCTGTTCATGTTAACGTATCCCAGCCGGGAAGATTGCGAAGTATATATTTTCTCGGCTGTTTCAGCCAGAACAAATATAAAACGGTAAACCAAGCCCATAAGTTCCACGAACAGCGAAGGAGCCTTAATCTTCCTGAGCAGTGAGATAATGTCCACCATCGGAGTGGTAAGGGCCAGAAAGTACAGGCAACTAGCAGCCGCCAGGGATTTTAAAAATATACTCCCGGCCAATGCCAGGTTCTCCGCAGCAACACCCACACTGACACCTGCCAGGGAAAAACCCCAAAGAGTCCCTTCCGCCTGTCCGGATAATGAAACCGACAAGGCAATGGCGGCCACCCCGACCAGCAGGAAAGCCGCCGGCATAGCCATTAGTTTCAGGAAAAGCCTGCAGGGTATTCCTGCCCGCAAAACCACCGCCCCGGTCATTAATAATATCACCGCCAGGGAAATGGCATAAGAATTAATGACCAGGCAGATGAGCATGGTTATAAAAGAAAAAGAGAATTTTTCCGCCGGGTGGATGGAAACCATCCGGTTGGAGTAAGCATAATAATCAATCTGAAACACCCATACCCGTCTCCTTGCCTTTTCTCTTACCCCGTTTGTAGCCGAAATAGTACCCGATAAACCCGCTGCCCAGCGCCGCCTGAAGGGCAAAAAGCAGGCTTTCGATTTCCCCTCCGGGCGGCTCCCAGATGGGTTTGAACCGGGGTATATAATTGGGATTTATTTCTGTTATAACCTCTTCGGCCTTACCGTCCGCTCCCGCAAAATCACTTCCCCGGTGCACCGCCAGGGGTATTACCGCAAGGGTCACTGCCAGTATAACCAGAAGTATATTTCTGTTCACGGTCTCGCCTCCTCCCTGAGAACCGACAGATCCACAAGCTCCTGCCTGCTGTGCGCCGCCAGCAAATTAACAACCAGCACCGTCAACAGTCCTTCGCTGACAGCCAGGGGAAGCTGGGTCAGGGCAAAAATACCGGAAAATTTGGTAAAAGAAGCTGCAATACCCCCCGTAGGATCGGGATAAGCCAGGGCAAGCTGCAGGGATGTGGTCAGGTAGGTGGCAATATCACCAAGAAACGCCCCCATGAAAACCCCCAGCCAGAGGGGTGTCCCCATCTTTTGCAAGCACCTGTATATGCCGTAAGCCACGTATGGACCTACCACGGCCATGGCAAAGGCGTTTGCACCAAGGGTTGAAATTCCCCCGTGGGCCAGCAGCAGAGCCTGGAATATCAATACAATCAGCCCCAGCACACTCATGGCCGAAGGTCCGAAAAGCACGGCCCCCAGGCCTACCCCGGTTGGGTGGGAACTGCTGCCTGTTACCGATGGTATCTTAAGGGCCGAAAGTACGAAAGCAAAAGCTCCGGCCAGACCCAGCAGCATCTTAAGAGCCGGATTTTCTTTAACGCTGCTCCGGATTGATTTCATGCCCATTACAATAAAGGGGAGCGTTGCGGCATACCAGAATGCCGGCCACCAGCCCGGCAAAAATCCCTCCATTATGTGCATGGCATGGGCCTTCGGGGGTGATATGAACGAAGCTGCCAGAAGATATACGAATATAAAAAAGGAAACTTTCTTCACCGGCATAAAGACATCACCTTTCCTTATTAAAATCAATATTAAGGCTTAACCAAGGCAGTTAATATAGGTGAGCCCTACAGCATGTTGATCCCCGACCTTCGAGGACGAAGTCTTACAGGCTGTTAACGAGATAAAAAAAGCCATCCAAACGCCCTTTTACATATCACTAAAGGGCATCTGAAATGGCCGGTTCGTGCTTTCCGGTTCATCATGAACTCAAGTGCCGATCTCCTTTTGAGTTCACTCGCCATAAGTTTAGCAAGGCACTCCGTTTAGGCTTCTCCCCTCGGGGCGAAGCCGCCAACATTTATTATTTATGTGCGGAAAAAAACTAACCCCCGCACACCTGCGGGGGATTATATTACGCGGCTAAACAAAAGCCCTGCGCGCATCCCCCATCCACGTGGGTGCATGGCACTCTCAGAACAAGCAGGTCTCCTGGCTTGAGATCTTAGTCGGACCTGCGCCTTCCCGGATTACCCGGTGGCATCGTGCAGGCAGACTCCCTCTTACAGTGGCGGGACCGCGCCGGACTTTAACCGGCTTCCCTTTTCTATTCTGCGCTGGGCAGAATAACTTGTTCCGGGAATACTAGATTTTAACTTATTCTACCACCGTTACCCGGACCAGTCAAATTAATTAATCTAAACTTCTCACCTATTTATCAGCTCTTTTACAGTAAATATTGTTTCTTTTTAGCAAACCGAAAAATTAATTGTCCGGTTATGGATTTTTGAGAAGGAAATTGTTTAAATTTATTGAAATTTCTAAACACAATGTCATTCAAACATGATAAATCATAATTTAACAACCGGTGATAAGGAGGGATATGCATGCGTTCAGTGGGAACAAAGCTCGCGCTGATTATGGTGGCAGTATTACTTCCTCTGTTTATTGGAGTGACTTTTTACAACCAATACCAGTCCTCGGAAAAAATAAAGCAGTTGCACCTGGAACGGGCCCGTATACTGGCCCTTACCGGAGCAGCCTCCATCGGCAAACAATTTGAGGATGCCGTAAAAACCGGCCAGTTAACCCAGGATCAGATCTTTGACACCAGCTACAGGAAAATTCCCGGTTCGGAGCCACCTCGTTATAAAACCGCCTATGATGACTGGACTGATAATAACCTGAGACAGATAGCGGATGTTTTTTTAAAAGACGAGACCGTTGTTTTCACTGTTGCGGTGGACATTAACGGTTACCTGCCCACCCACAATACAAAATACAGTCAGGGAGACTATTCCCAGGCAGGTAACCGGACCAAGAGAAAGTTTGACGACCCCGTAGGCAGCAAAGCAGCAAAAAATACCGAACCTGTACTAACCCAGGAATATAAAAGGGACACCGGCGAAATAATGTGGGACGTATCCTCTCCCATTTTTATCAACGGAAGACACTGGGGAGCTTTCAGGGTGGGCTACTCCATGGATAAAACATATAAAGCCATCGCCGCCGAAAGGAGCAAGGTATTGATATTAAGCATCGTTTATGCGGTGATATTGATACTTCTGGCCTTTTTTATCTCCAGATTGCTAACAGGGCCGCTGAAAAAGATTGCCGATTCCGCTACCCGGTTGTCCCGGGGCGATTTGACGGGAGCTTCCGTTGAAATAAGGGGCAATGACGAAATTGCCAAAATGGTTGCAGCTTTCAATGGCATGAAGGAAACCATTCGGAGGCTGCTTGGGGAAATAAAGGACAAAAGCATCCGGCTAAGCGCTTTTGCCCAGCAATTGACAGCCAGTGCGGAACAGTCCTCATCTTCTGCCACTGAAACCGCCACCACCATCAACCAGGTTGCCTCCAACGCCGGACAGGTGACAGTTAACATACAGGCCGTAACCAGGCAGAGTGACAACACCTGTATAATGGCCGAGCAAGGTAAGAACATGCTGGCATTGATGGAAGAAAAGATGAACAATATTGCGGCAACCTCACTGCAGGCATCCCGGGGCACCCACGGACTAATTAGAAAGATAGGAGATATTTCCCAAATGACAACATTAATCACACAGATTGCAGACCAGACCAATCTGCTGGCTTTAAACGCTGCAATTGAAGCCGCCCGGGCCGGAGAAGCGGGTAAAGGATTCGCCGTGGTGGCGGAGGAGGTGCGCAAACTGGCAGAACAGTCCTCTTCAGCCGCCAAGGAAATTATGTCCCTTACCCAAACCATTGAAAGCGAGTCATCCGGAGTGGTTCAGGCCGTTAACGCAGGGGAAAGCGAGATTACGGAAGGTACTGCAATGGTATCCAAAGCGGGAAAAACCTTCGAGGAGATTATTTCAGCCGTTGAAAAGTTGAACGGTAGTGTGCAAAACGCCCTGAACGCGGTTTACGAAGTAAACGTATCGGTGCAGGATATTGCCGCCACCGCCCAGGAGCAGAGCGCCACAGGCCAGGAACTGGCAGCCTCGGTGGAGGAACTGGGCAGAATAGCTGAAGATTTGAATAGATTTACGGAGGAATTCAAAACGGAATAGAGAAAAGATAGTTAATTTACTGATCCCCGACCTTTGAGGACGGGGTCTTACAGGCTGTTAGCGAGATAATTTTATTTTAGCAAGGTGTTAATAATGCGTGATATAAAATGTTTGGGCCTGGCTTGCAGCCCCAGACCTAAAGGAAACACCACCGTATTACTGGAAAGAGCTCTGGCTGGAGCCTCGTCCGCCGGGGCCGCCACGGAACTGGTAAGACTTGCGGATTACCATGTCTCACCCTGCCGGGCCTGCGACGGCTGCTTTAATAATGGGCTGTGCGTGATAAAAGACGGTGCGGGTGACATATTTGCTAAAATAATTGAAGCAGACAGAATAATACTGGCCGCTCCCATTTTTTCCATGGGCATGAACGCTCAGGCCAAGTGCCTAGTGGACCGGAGCCAGCGGTTCTGGGCCACCCGCTATGTTTTAAAACAGCCGGTAATTAAGGATACACATTTGCGGCCTACCCGCAGGGGTATTTTTATATCCGCCGCCGGAACCGATTTAAAGGGTGTATTTGACGGGGCAGTCAGGGTGGCGCGGTATTTTTTTAAAATGCTTGATATTGAGTGGTGCGATAGTTTATGCTATCCCCTTACGGATAAAATAGGGGACATATACAACCATCCGACGGCCCTGGAGGATGTATACCTTGCCGGAAAACGACTGGCTTAAGCTGGGGACATTCCTTCGTTGAATATGTTAAGAAGCAAGGAATTAAGACAACAGTCCCCCGCCGCAGGCGGGGGACTGTTTTACCGTTTAATTACCCTTCTGTTTTTTAATCTCCTCTTCCCTCAGGAAGCGGCGCAATACCTTACCGACAATGGTTTTGGGCAACTCCTTGCGGAATTCCACCAGTTTGGGCACCTTGTAGGCTGCCAGCTTGCCGCGGCAAAAAGCTATTATCTCCTGTTCAGTTGACTCCATGCCCTCCTTCAAAACGATATAAGCTTTTACGGTCTCACCCCGGTAGGTATCAGGTACTCCGGCCACCACAGCCTCCTGAACCTTGGGATGCTCAAACAAAACCTCCTCCACATCCCTGGGATAAATGTTGAACCCCCCTGCAATAACCATGTCCTTTTTACGGTCAACAATATAAAAATATCCGTCTTCGTCCATCTTGGCTATGTCCCCTGTATACAGCCATCCATCCACCAGGGTTTTGGCCGTTTCCTCCGGCATGTTCCAATAACCCTTCATCACCTGGGGTCCGCTGATGCACAGCTCCCCTATTTCCCCCGGCGGTAATTCGATTTGTCCGGTTTCCAGGTCCATAATTTTGCATACGGTGTCGGACACCGGCATACCAATGCTTCCCGCTTTGCGCAGGCCTATCATGGCATTGCAGTGGGTTACCGGAGAAGTTTCGGAAAGACCGTAACCCTCAACCAGGCAACCGCCTGTTAAGGCTTCGAATTTTTGGGCAACTTCCACTGGAAGTGAGGCCGAACCGCTTATACAGTATTTTATTGATTTTACGTCATATTTGCTTATTTCCGGGTGGTTGTTTACTGCGATATACATGGTGGGCACCCCGGGGAACAATGTGGGTTTGTATTTATCAATGGCCTGAAGCAGGGAATCAATTTCAAACCTGGGCAGCGCTACAAGGGTGGCGGCATTGGCGATGCCGAAATTCACACAGGTGGTCATGCCGTAAGAGTGGAAAAAGGGCAGCACTGACAAAACCACTTCTCCCCCGTAATTACAGCCTTGAAACCACTCGGTTACCTGGAGGGCATTGGCTACAATGTTACGGTGGGTCAACATGGCACCCTTGGATACCCCGGTGGTCCCGCCGGTATATTGAAGCACTGCCAGATCATTCAATACGTCAAATTCAACCTGCGGTGGATTGGCCTCCGTAGTTGCCAGAAGTTCCTCGGCCTTAAGCACGCCTGTCTCCCCTTCCGCTGCAGGCTGCCCGAGACTAAAAAGAACAACATGTTTAAGAGGCGTAATACCCCTCACATTTTTAATCCTGGGATAGAACTGGTCAAAGGCAACAATAATTTCTGCCCCGGAATCGTTAAGTATGTGTTCCAGTTCTCTCTCCACGTACATGGGGTTGACTTGCACCACGACGCCACCGGCTTTTTGGATGGCGTAAAAACCCACTATGTACTGGGGACAGTTGGGGGCCATCAGAGCAATCCTGTCTCCTTTTCTAACGCCAAGGTTGAAAAGCGCGGTGGCCATTTTATCCACCAGTACCTTCAGCATGGCATAGGGTATTTCCAGGTGGGCAAAAACAACAGCCGTCCTCCCGGGAAAATCCGCCGCAGCCTTTTCCAGCAATTGGGGCATGGTTTTATCCGGGTAGTCAAGTTTGTCCTTAATGCCCTGTGGGTAGTTCTTCAACCACAATTTTTCACTTTGCATATACATCCCTCTCTCTTTATATATAAATTGTTTTTGCAAAGTACTTGTTATTATGAAACAATACGGTAAATGGATATCATTGCATACTGATTGATTATTCATTCATTCATATTAAACATAAACACCGGCACAATGGCCGGCTATCGAGAAACTCCATACATTCATTTTAGAATTTTTTTAATCTTTATACAAGCTTAATATATTAAAAC
>CBEULQ010000084.1:0-7906 GCA_965543975.1 uncultured Desulfocucumis sp.
TAATACCTTCAGCTACGGAAGTCCTGCCGCACCCGATGCTGCTGACAGTTATATTATGTTCCCGGGCCAGTTCTCCCAAATGAGTAATAAAAGCGTCCTGGCGGCCGCTTATGGCATATCTTCTCTTTAATTCCTCCCAATCCGCCCTGGTCTTACCCAACAAGGCCGCTTCCCGGCTGATGATAGAATCCTTTTCTTTTTCAGTTTTATGACCATTTTTTATATCCAGTATTTCATCCCTGGCATCCCTGTATGCCCAGTATGCGGGAAGCATAAAAAAACGGAAAAATCCCGATAACAGTAGTAATAATAAAAAAACCGCCATCAGAACTTTTTCCCTGCCAGTCAGATTATTAATCATTATTGCCGGTCTCCGTTGCATCCATTTCCACACTGTTATTAAATCTGGCGCTCAGGATAAATTTATAGTGATGGTTTTCCCATGTCGCTTCACAGAGTCTTAAATGCTGAAAAATTTCTAATCCTTGTATAGCTGATATATACTCCCCCAGCATTTCAAGAGAAGATACCTTCCCTGTTATAACCAGATTTTCATTGAACTCCGCATTTGAAGAATCATCGTCTTTTTTTAAACCGGACCCAGGCCCCTCCACCCCGGATCTTTTTATTTCCAGGCAGGTTAATACCAAACCAGCAGGCGCCGCTTTAATAATATTTTCCGCAGGCGCTGTCATAAGAGATTCTTTCCGGGAAATGGCCCTTATAAGCTGTATCCTGGCTTCATAAACCCGTCGTTCTTTTTGTATGCGCTCCATATCCGCCGGCGATACAGCTAATTCCACGGCACCCCGGTGATATTCAAATGTATCCATCCTGCATCCCGTTGCGGCAAACTTAAAATATACAAATATCAAAATTAAAAGTAAAAATACCAGTGCTGCCATGATGCCGGCGGTTTTCAATTCTAGCCGCCATTTAAACCCCCAGCCGGAATATTTCTCCGGAATTAAATTAACCGTGTACATTAACCACATAACCCCCGTAAAGCAAGACCCACCGCAACCGCCATTTCCGGAGCCAGGACTTCACCCCCGCCAAATTCCGCATTCAGTATCCGGAAAATGATATCTCCATATTCCAAACTTTCTTCGCCTGCCAGTATCCCCCCGGCATGGCCGCATAATAAAACCTCGCCAATTATCCCGAAATTTTCTGCAGAAGCTATATGCCTCAAGGATTGAGCGATTTCCTTTAATAGTCCGTTCCGGTTACCGTTGTTAACCTGACTGGTTTTTTTCCATTTGGTGCCCACTGGCATTACTTTGCTAAAAATTATAGCCGACTTCCTGCACACCAAAAGAACCGAGGAGGAAACCCCCAAGTACGCCGCCACAATATATTCGCCCCCGTTTCCGGACAGCAGGCCGCTATAATATAACAGGTACCACAGGGCGATAAACTCAGGCTCCATTGCCACAAGCCTTAAGCCGGACGTTGAAAAGAACAGATAAAAATCGTTTGCCACCTGCTGCGGAACAGATATACCCATCATATTTAACAGGCTGCTGCCGTTTACCATCCTTCTGCCTAACCTGAGCACCCTAACCAGAACATTCTGACCTGGGGAAAGCAGTCTCATTTCCCATTCAACAGCCTTTTCGGGTTCTCTTAAAGGCATATGGGGAAGTTGAAAATACCTGATATTTATAAACTTTCCCGGCATGGACGCCACCACCCTGGCCCCTTTGATGTCAATTGATTTTACAGCATCCTCCAGATTCACCGCCGAAAAATCCTGTGCTGAGAGATACCCCTCCCTGGAAGGAAAAAATGCCTGATAACGTACCAGGTATTCTTTACCGCAGCGGTTGATACCCACAACCCTCAGCCCTTCCGGCTCAAGGTGCAGGCCGTATGAAGTTCTATTTGTAGACATAAGCCTGATCATATTTAACACCCATTAGAGGCCGTTTAGATTAGACACCGTTCAAAAACAAGTATGGCGCGAAAGGAGAAGCCGAACAGCGCGGAGCGTACAAATAGTACGTGAGCACTGGGCGGCGAGCCTGACAAAGCCAGACGCCGTTTTTCAACGGCCTCCTGCCTTGGGAAAAACATTATACTTCTCATGCCAGTCAATAACCTTTATGGCACCTTCCCGGCGAATTAACACCCTGGCCACAACTGTCCTTTTATATTCCTGGTATACTGCCTGGGACTCTACCCTGACAGCAATGTCTTCCCCGTCAACCTCTTCCTTTTCAGCGGTTACTGTAACTGTACCCTCTGCAAAATTATGGTTAAATACCCGGGGAAGCCCATTTATCCACTCCCGGTCTTCACGGCAACGGGATAGGGCATACTCCACCCCGGCGTCGGCTACATAATATGTCTGCAGTTGTTTTAACTGCTGCAGCGACATGACCCTTTCACCCCAGGCCAGGCCAAATAAAGACGCCGCTACCACAGCTAATACAAGAACTATTGAAGCCGTCCAAACTGCGACAAAAGCCGCCTCAGGTCTGTAGTTATTTATCCGCCCTTTTAGAGGCAGCGGAGGACAGCGATATCGTTTCCCCATTACCGGTGACTCCCCAGAACCTTATATATACGGTGGTTGGATTCTCAACAGGTGTGCAGTAAAAATCAGCCCCGCCCACGTTTATGGCTAACGGATTCGTCCCGCCTTTCCGCTTTCTGAAAATCTGATTGTCCTTGAACCAGTACTCCACTTTAACAGTGGTATTGTTTTCCGGTACGTCCAGAATCAATTTACCCGGGGACGGGGATGAAAGGGCTGAAGCCTCCCGTATTTCCCGTACAACCCTGTCCATGGTCAGCCTAAGATTCTCTTCAATCTCTATCGTCTCCGCCCTGTAGGACCAAATTTTTACTCCATGGGCTATAACGGTGATTATGGCAGTCCCCAGTAATATAAATATAAATGTGGAAACAGCCAGTTCCAGCAGCGTCAAACCATTTATCGCCCGTAATTTCGCCATCAACGGTTCAGCTTCTCCATCATCAGTTTGATGCTTTTTTCCTCTCCACCCAGGGAATAGAACACCGTAACGGAAATGGTTTTCATATCCCTGTATGCAGATGGCTCCACACTGACGGTATAGTTAAGGCGGGAATCTCCGGGATAGTCTGACCTGGGCTTGTTTTGAAGTGCTTCATAAGGCATTTCTTTTATCTGCTCAAGGATAGCGGCGGCGGCAAAAGAAGCTCTGGTTTCATCCCAGGCCTGTACCTGGTGCCTGATGCCGTGAAAGAATAAATCCAGCACCGCAGTCATACAAAAGGCAAAGATCATAAAGGCCACCAGGACTTCCAGCAGGGTGAAACCCCCGCTTCCCATTTTCTTTTTACTCCGGGGGAATGGTATCAACCCTTACCCTCCCAACCACGGGGTTTATTATTATGTAATAACTTTTGTCGGTAACGGTGTCGCTGAGCATCACATGCCCGCCAGCCACCGGCGCGCCCAGCAGGGTAAATTTCAACATGTTGTAGTCAAAATTTGTAGCCACCATGTCTACAGTTCCTGGCAATAAAACAGTACGCAGTCTTTTACTGCCGAGCATAAGGGAGTATTCTTCCCTTTCCGTATCAAAGCTAATTTGATAGGTGGAACTCTCCTTCTCAGCCCCCACCGCCTCTTGCTGGTGACATCTTATGTCTGAAGCCATCATCCTGGCGGTGGAATAAAGGGCGTGTGCTGAATGAAGACGGGCCAGGGAAGGCAAGACACAGAGCAGCATTACAGATACAACGGACATCACCGCCACCATTTCCAGAAGCGAGAATCCCCTGCATCCAAGCATGCACTCTTTATTCCGAAACACAGATTTTGTCATATGATCCAATGGAAGGCGGGGTATCCTGGATTGGATTTTGCTTCTCCGAAACAAAAATATCATCGTCACTTTTGACCACCCCTCCGCTACCCACGGAAAGCAGATAATATTTTGTCTTGTCTTTGCTGACATAGTATACGTAAGGCTGGTCCCAGCCGTCCCGGCAGACATCCCAGGTGACGCCCTGGCTTTCCATGGCCGCAATCACATCAGCCGGCTCTGTAGGGTATTTACCACGGCCCTCCTCCATGGCATATATGTCTAGAGCCGCCTTCATGGCCTTTAAATCCGCCTGCGTTTTCTTGGACCGTGATTTCTCCAGTTGCTGCACCGAAGTTGACATTATTATAGAGGCCATTATACCGATAATTCCTATGACTACCATCACTTCCAGCAGCGTAAAACCATCGTTAACTGTCTTCTTAATAATTATGGGCACCGCACGCAACACCCCTATCCTTTTACAGAGAGTTTATCAGACTTACCATTGGCAGCAGCATGGCCATTACTATAAAACCGATTACCCCTCCCATGAAAAGAATCAAAATCGGCTCAACGGCCGTCATTATATTCCGGGTCAAATACTGAACTTCCCTGCGGTAAAACCGAGACGCCTTAAGGAGGGCTTCGGATACTTTTCCGGTTTCTTCACCAACCTTGATCATCTGAATAAGTACTGATGGGAAAAAATTATCAAGAGCCATTACCCTGCTTAAACCATATCCTGCTGTAACACCTTTTATGATCCTGTCTACGGCTCTCCCGGCCGCTATGTCCCCCGGCACCTGCCCGGAGACCTGTAAAGCGTCCAGAAAGGGAACGCCTCTTTCCAAAAGCATTCCCAGCACCCAGCAGTACCTGTAAAGAGCAATATATTTGTTCAACCTGCCGGCCACGGGAAAAGATAGAAAAAACCTTGCCCCGGTTTCAGTAACACTAACCTTTTTATATGAAAAATAAAGAATAATTCCTGCCGGCAATGCCAGCGGCCAATACGTTTTAAGCAGGACGCCGGTCTTCAATATAATTATTGTTGTTAATGGCGGGGTAATGCCCAACTGCTTGTATGCAGTCATGTATTTGGGAACTACAAAATCAACCATGCAGATAATCATCACAAAGGTGGCTGCCAGCAAGAAAGCCGGGTAAATTAAAACGGATTTAATTTTGGTTGAATAATTATTTTCCCTCTCGTAATAACCGGCGATGTCGTTCAGTGTTTCCGCAAGCGCTCCGGCCATCTCCCCCGCCCTGACCATATTTATCATTAATTCCGGAAATACGGGATATTTGCCTAGAGCTTCGGAGAAGGCACTTCCCTTCCTAATCATAGTGAGTACCGAGATTATTGCTGGCTTGAAACTTCTGCCAGATGACCTTTCGGCGAGGCATTCCAGGGAATGTTCCAGTCCCACACCTGCTGCCAGCATGTTGGAAAGTTGTTTACAGAACAGGTATAGATGTTTCTTATTTGTCCCGGAAATTCGGATGGCAACCGGAAAATTTGAGGGTATAGGAAGTTTGAACAACCAGATGATAAAAAATCCGGTTTCCTTTAAGGTCATGGCGGCATCCAATTTATTGCCGGCACGGATAAAACCGGCCGCAAAACGGCCTGAGCCCTTCCTGGCACCATATATATATGCGGCCATAGCTTTTTCACCCAAAAAACACATTATAGCTAAAATGTAACATTATTACTTCTTTAGGAATATTGTGGAATAGTCACTCACAATGTTCTGCCTCTTGTCCGGGATAACTCCCGGACTTTTTTTTCCATTAAATAAAGCTGCAGAGTACCCGAAATTTATCACATTCTTGCGAAAAAATAAATATCGATAGCACGAAATCCCGTTTTAAGGGTATAATATCCCCAGACAAAAAGTTTCCACTGCGTAATGAAACCCTGCCAACCATTCTAAGAGGCTCCTAAAACTCTTTCCCGGCAACACAGTCGTCGGTTGAACTGTTTTTACCTGTTCTGGGTTAAGATAACTCATCAAAAGACAAAAATTTTGTTTGACTTCCCGCCCGAGATTTTGTATACTTATCATTGTCAGCGGCGGAGGTAAC
This sequence comes from uncultured Desulfocucumis sp., assembly GCA_965543975.1. Taxonomy (GTDB): domain Bacteria; phylum Bacillota; class Desulfotomaculia; order Desulfotomaculales; family Desulfocucumaceae; genus Desulfocucumis. Next base: position 5,895 of record CBEULQ010000084.1, read on the forward strand.
CATGATAATAAGCCGGATGACACATACGGAGCTGTGGTGTAGTGGTTAACATGCCGGCCTGTCAAGCCGGAGACCGCGGGTTCAAGTCCCGTCAGCTCCGCCACATTTGCCACGGTAGCTCAGTTGGTAGAGCAGCGGACTGAAAATCCGCGTGTCGCTGGTTCGATTCCGGCCCGTGGCACCAACTTGACAAAGCACACCAACATAATATAATCTAAAAGTGCGCGGAAGTAGCTCAGTGGTAGAGCATCGCCTTGCCAAGGCGAGGGTCGCGAGTTCGAATCTCGTCTTCCGCTCCATTTTATTCGGCGACATAGCCAAGTGGTAAGGCAGAGGACTGCAAATCCTCCATTCCCCAGTTCAAATCTGGGTGTCGCCTCCAAAGAGCAAAAGCCCTTGAGAGCCATCTACTGTGAAAAGTAGATGGCTTTTCGCTGTTTTTGGACACTCGGTGACAGAGGATTTGCGGCAGAGGACTTTTTAGTCCTCTTAAAATCCCTTGCCGCTCCAGCGTAATTATCTTTCTGCCAAGGCTGTAATCCTCGAAAATATTAAGGAGGTCAGCCCAAATGAAAAGCCTGTTGGAGATGTTTATTACCGAGTGCGAGTACAAGAACCTATCACTCTTAACCATTAAAACCTATAAGACAGACATAGGCTACCTGATTGAATTCCTGGAGGGTATTGATGTCAGCGACTTATGAAAAGCTCTCCCTCCCCCACCTAAAACGCTGGGTAGTTGAAATGCAAAAGAAGCCGAAATATCCAGGGACGCAACGAGAAATGCAGGATGCCAGGGTTTCACCATATACAGTTAATAAGAGAATAAGGTCAGTCAAAGCCTTTCTGAAATGGGCATATATCGAGGAGTACATAAAGAAAGACCTATCAGCCCAATTCAAAAAAATCAAGCATCCCAATAAAATAATACCCACCTTTGAAATGGATGTTGTGAAGAACTGGTTGGATTTCTTTGATCTCAATACCTTTACAGGGTACCGCAACTACATGATATTGTGCACGCTGTTTGATTGCGGGTTTCGAATCAGTGAGTTGACCAATCTAAAACTATCTGATGTCAACCAGAAGGAATGCTATTTTCTTGTAACTGGCAAAGGTTCCAAGCAGCGCATTGTCCCCTTTTCCTCTGAACTAAGAAGAATGCTTATAAAATATTTGCGTTTCGGGGAAAGGAAGAAAGTTGACCTGAAGGACGGATATCTATTCCCCAGCAGCAAACGGAGGGCAGCGTTTAAGCCCCATTACCATCGGGCACATGATTTCTACAACGGGCAAGGAAGTGGGGCTATCAGGTGAAAAAATTTCCCCTCATACATTCCGCCACACCTTCGCCAGGAATTACATCGTTAACGGAGGGGACGTTTTTAGCCTGCAAAAAATACTTGGCCATACCAGCCTTGCAATGGTACGGCATTATGGTAATCTAGATAACACAGACGTAATTAACGCCTATAGGAAGACCTGCCCATTAGCCCAAATGGGCAGAAGCAGTTAAATTTAGCCGCCCAGACCTGGAAAGACATTATAGCCTACCAGCTAATTGGTAGGCTATAAATTCAAGCTAATATATACATCATCAAGCTGATCCTGGGTAATTCCTATGTACCGAAGGGTCTCCCTGGGGCTTGAGTGGTTTAGCAGCTTCTGAATGACGGACAAATCATACCCCGCTTTATAGGCATGATACCCAAAGGTTTTTCTAAGGGTATGGGTGCCTATTTTTTCTGTGATTCCGACCTCCCTAGCGGCCTCGTTAATTACAAACCATACGTGCTGGCGGGAAATCGGTCGGTTATCGCCTTTCCTTGAGGGGAAGAGAAAATCATCTTTATGATAATCTCCCCAACTTTTCAAGTATTCCTCTATAGCCTTTCTGGCATTAGGGCCAATCGGGAAATCCTTTACCTTGGCCGTTTTCTGCTCCCTGACAGCTATTCTTTCTTTTATCTTGCCGCCGCCATTGAGAACATCAGATATTTTTAGCCTGAGAA
>CBEULQ010000085.1:0-7879 GCA_965543975.1 uncultured Desulfocucumis sp.
CCACATCCCAATAAGTTAGATTATCACGTTGACGTGTAATCCCTATTGATGAAAAAACTAAATCGATATCGCGACAAGCATTTTTAATAGAGTCAGGGTTGGTCACATCGCCAATATATTTCTCATCATAGAAATTCTCGATTCTCTCCAGTTTCTTTGTAGTCCTAGCTATGACACGAACCCAATACCCTCGTCTCTTAAATTCTTTGGCGACATAACCGCCTAAATATCCGGTAGCACCGGCAATTAAAACTCTCTTCATAGTCAACCTCCATAATATAGTTGGACGTCCAGCCAATTTTAATGTAGCGGATATATTCACGAAAGTCAAGAATAGGTGCCAGGCACTAGGAATAGACCACTTCAAAGAACCCGCAAAATGGCTCCTGATTGTGGTGGGAATTAAATGCAGATGGTAAGGTTTAGAACGTAAAATCAGTATACATACAATCATAATAGTGATATAATTTCATTGAAGCTATTAAAAGGAGAAAGGAGGTTTTTTGAGTTTTTTGAGCGGTAAAAAAAGCGGTGGCTATGATATAGAAGAAAGCCTTGGATTTCTTCTTGCCAAGTGCCACCAGAAAGCATTCCAAATTTTTCGAGAAAAACTATTGCCACATAATCTCACTCCTCCTCAGTTCGCGGTGTTGGCTTTTCTATGGAAAAAGGATGGTCAGTCGCAAATCCAGTTGGGAACGTCCATGGAGATGGACCGCACCACTACCAGCGGCGTCATTGACCGCCTGGAAAACCTTGGGCTGGTCAGCCGCAGGCATCACCCGGAAGACAGGCGGGTTTTTATGATATATCTGACTGAGGCCGGCAGGGAACTGGAGCACACCCTTCCCCGTCTGTCCATTGAGGCTAATGCCGAAATAGCTTCGAATCTTTCAGAAAAAGAGAAAGAATCTTTGATGGTTTTACTTAAAAAAATAAGAGGTGAATTGAATGAAGAGTAAGATCGCGGAGGCCGTTAACCTGAGGTATTCTCCAGTGGCCATTGTATTCACCGACGAAAAGCCCGACGGGGCGTTCCAGTTCAAGGAAGGGCGCTGGGGCTGCGTGGTGGCCATGCTGAATGCTGCAGCGAAGGGCCGGTTAGCGGTTTTCGACCGCAAAACCTACGGCTGCATCGGCGGAGGATCCGGACTCGGCTTCGGCAATACCTACGTCAATTTCCCGGGGGGCATCGAACATTTCCTGTCAGTGGGCAACAAAGAATTCTGCGAAAGCGAAATGGGTAAAAATATAGTAAAAAATTGGCCTGCCCTAAGCCATGGTGAAGCGTACAAAAAAACCCCGGAATTCGCCAAGTCCTTTGCCGACGCCCTGCCTTATTACGATGTTCCCACTGAGTACGTGGCATTTAAGCCGCTGGAGAAACTTTTGCCCGGTGAAAAACCAAAGGTGGTGGTTTTCCTGGCCACCCCGGACCAAATTTCAGCCCTGGTGGTGCTGGCCAATTACGCCAGACACGGCGGTGAAAACGTTATCATTCCCTGGGGCGCCGGCTGTCACAGCGTCTGCATCATCCCTCTCAATGAAGGTAAGTCGGATAATCCCAGGGGGGTCATCGGCCTCATAGACGTTTCCGCCCGCAAACACGTGGACAAAGACATCCTCTCCTTCAGCGTACCTTACAATATGTTCCTTGAAATGGAAGGCAATGTGGAAGAGAGTTTCCTGACCAGGGATGAATGGCTGAAGGTAAAAGAAAGGAATAAATAAATGAAAAATAAGGCCTCCGGTTCCTTGGAACCGGAGGCCTTATTTGGTTCAGTAACTTTTCAAAAAATACAATACCTGACACCTTTGTTATTTGTTAACTGCTAACGGAAGGAGCAGCAGGCATTTTCTTACCATTTATGCTTAGGCCAAACAGCCCGGCCAAAAGAGGTAACCAAATCAGCAAATGAATGGCGTAGACGATGCCCATATTCTCCGCCAGCAGTCCCACCAATCCCACTCCCAGGCCGCCGATGCCGATACCGAAGCCAAGCATCAGGCCCGACGCCATGGCCGCATTTTTGCTGATGACTTCCTGGGCCACAACTATGGTTACTGAAAAAGACGCCAGCAGGCAAGCGCCGGCCAGGGCCAGCAGCAGATAGCTCAGTAGGCCACTGGTGTTTAAATATAGGTAAAACAAAGGGCTGGCCGCGACCAGTGATCCTACAATGACGGCTTTCCTCCCGATAAGGTCTGAGATGTACCCTCCCAACAGGCCTCCCACAGCTCCCGAAAACAGCATCAGAAATAGCAGGCGGCTGCCGGTAAGAAGAGAAATATTTTCGTGCTGAAGATAAAGCGGCAAGAAGGAAACCAGGCCAAAGTATGCCAGGGAACGGCAGGCAACCACAAGTACTATTTTTATCAACTCGGTCCAGGTGGAGTGCAGAACAGGCCAAAGAGGCGGGGGAGCAGCCTTTGCCCCGGCCGGAACCCTGGGTGCGGTGAACCAGAGCAATAAAGCCACAAGTACTCCGGGCAGGACAAATAACGGAGTCAATTCCAAGCCGTACTTTTGGGTAAATGGAACAACCATCAGAGGGGTCAATGCCCAGCCGACGTTTCCAGCGGCCACGAATAGAGCCTGAAAGAACCCCTTTCTTTCTCCGCTCACTGCGGTGACCATGGCCGAGGCCTGTGGGTGAAAAGCCGCCGTACCCAGTCCGGCCAGGGCTACGGTAAGCACCAGTAGCGGGTAGTTATTAAGCACGCCCACCAGGCTTAACAACACGGCCATCCAAAAGGTTCCCACGTAAACCATCCAGCGTTGGTTTTTCTGATCCACCAGGTAGCCCGAAACCGGCTGGAGCAGTGAGGAAGTAATGGTGAAGGCGGAAATCAGGAAAGCCCCCTTGCTTACTCCCAATCCGGCAGCTACCATGAAAGGCAGCAAAGTCTGGATGTAATTCATGTACCAGTCGTTAAACAGGTGGGCCACCGAGAGTGAGAATATCTTTCCCTTATTTGGCGATTCGGAAATCAAAACAATCATTTCCTTTCAAATTCTATTCTTTAATAGAAAGCAGCCCGGGTTTTTTCTTATAGGAGGCAAGAAAAAACTCGAGGTTCTTCTTGCTTTTTTCAATATCATCTTTAAATTCTGCCAACATCTCCAGTCCCTTGCCGGTTATTTGATACCATTTTCTGGCTGGGCCGGAAGTATCGGTTTCCCAGTAGGATTTCACCGCGCCCTCTTCCTCTAGTTCCTGCAGGGTGCGATAAACTACGGCGCTGTCAGCATGGCAGAAGGGTATATCCCTTTGCATTTTGTTAAACAAGGCCGCGCCGTATAAATTCTCCTGAGCTAAAAAAAGTAAAATGAATGCCGGGGCGTAGCGGTACACTTGCCCTTTTTTAGATTTTCTTGTCATGGCATCAACTCCGTAATGTGTATTGCATATATATGTAATTTACACTATAAGTGTAACTACATTAACCATGGCAGTCAAGGGGTACGGACAAAATAGGGAAAAACTTTCGAGAGACTCAATGAGAAATAAGAGAATCATCCCATGCCCTATGGCATGTCATATGGAATATAAAACTAAATATTAACACAAACTTTATTCGTTCATAAATTCTTGGGTAACGGTATGGTGGTCAAATTGAACCAGTTCGGCAGGTTTGACAGCAGAACTCCTGTTTGATGGGTTGCTGATAAAAAGGTCTAATATAAAAAACTTTTAATAAGATTTAGCGGCGGTAATAACTATGCTAAATACATATCCATCGTTTGAAGAAATATTAGAAGTCCAAAATAAGGTTGTTGCAATGCAGATTCAGGATTGGCTTAAACATGATATGTTTACTTATCAATTCTGGCTGCTTGTGATTTTATTGGTGTTTCCCTGGTTTATATGGTGGAAATTCGCTGATAGAAAACGGCTTGTCGAAATTCTTCTTTATGGATTGTTTGTAGCAACATTCGCTACCATATTTGATGAACTCGGCGCCCAATTGAATCTTTGGGAGTATCCCATTGATATAGAGCCTCTGTTTCCCCGGTTAATCCCTATTAACCTTACCGCATTGCCTGTTATCTATATGTTTATTTATCAATATTTTTCGGAATGGAAGTCATTTCTCATGGCAAACGTCGTGATGGCTGCCATTTTATCTTTTATTGCAGAGAATATTTTTGAATGGCTGGGAATTTACGAAATGTTAAAATGGGAACATTATTACTCCTTTCCCATTTATATCTTAATGGCGTTGTTCCTCAAGTGGCTGATGAAGTTAATTCTGACAAAACAAAACAGTATCCCGCCAAAAAACACCTGAAGGAGCAATAATTAATGAATCTTAACGCGGAACTAATCATCTCCATAACAGCGGCACTTGTGGCTTTCCTCCTGCTTATATTCGCTGTAGACTGGCGTTACTTCCGGGACTGGATAGTCATCTTTTTATATAAAAGCGTTCTGGATAGTTTATGGGGTGCTGCGGTAGTAAACACAAATCGTATAGAATTCCCCTACCGCCAGTTACCCCATGCTTATAAAATAAGCCTCTTGTTTGATTATTGGATTTTCCCCGTCCTGTGTATTTTGTATAATCAGGTCACCAGGGAGCGTGGTATCTGGCCCATAATCTATTATGCCGTACTGTTCAGCGCCGGCATAACCGCCATAGAATATCCTTTGGAAATATATACCGACCTCGTTAGGTATAATAAATGGAGCTGGTTTACCACTTTTTATACTTTAACCCTTACATTTTTATCTTCCAGAGCTTTTGTTGCCTTTTACCGGTGGGGCTGCAGATATTTCGGCCGAAAATAAGCTTATGGCTCCCCCAGGGCAGTCCTCAATCTCCTTATGCCTTCTTCAACCTTCTCCTTTGTTAAATTACCGTAACCAAGAATGATCCGGTTCAGATGCATGTTATTACAGATGGCATGTTGTTCCACCGGATAAATGCGAACACCATGTTCCAGCGCTTTCTTTAAAGTTTGTTCTGAAAATATAACATTCTGAAATTCAGCGGTAAGGTGCAGCCCTGCCGAATTCCCCAGTATTCGCACTTGGCCGGGGAAAAAACTGTCCAGAGATTCAATGAGCGTTTGTCTAATTCTTTTATAAATTTTCTTCATGGCTGAAATATGTCGCTCCAGGCTTCCTTCCTCGATGAAGTAGGCAAGGGTTATTTGCTCCAGGGACGAGGTATGGAGATCCGTATACCATTTAAGGTTACGGCAGCGTTCCACCAGGGAGTGAGGAAGGACAAGATAGCCGAGTCTCATGGCCGGAGAAAGGATTTTGCTGAATGTTCCCACATAGATAACCTTTTCCGGTTCCAATCCCTGTAAGGAATTGACGGGATTGCTCTTAAAGCAAAACTCGCTGTCGTAATCGTCCTCGACAATGTAGCAGCCGGATTTTCTGCTGTACTGGATTAACTGTATCCTTCTTTGGATGGGTAATGTCCCGCCTATGGGAAACTGGTGTGAAGGGGTTACAAAAACAATAGCCGGCTTTTTATCTAAAGGCAGCAGGTCCGTCCTCAGCCCGTATTCATCCACCGGTACAGGGACAATCGAACAACCGGAAATTGAAAATATATTCGGTATTTCATGGGTTACAGGGTCCTCTAGCACCACATCGGTTTTCGGAGATAATAAAAGTCTGGTTATCAATGTAAAAGCCTGGGTCGCACCGGTGGTGACAACGATTTGGTCCGGCCGGCAGCGAAGTCCCCTGGTTTTAACCAGGTAACGGGAAAGAACACGTCTAAGTTCGGGAAGGCCCTCGGGACTTCCATAGCCAAATATTGCATCCGGGACTTCTGAGATGGCGTGGCGAACTGTGCGCTCCCACACATTCCTGGGAAATGAACTTAATAATGGGATGCCGGAGCGGAAGTCTATTACATGATCTTCTTTGCTGCGAGGAATTGGTAAATCCGGGCTGGCAGGCTGAATTGCCTGAAACTCTTCCAGTAAGGTTCCTTCGGACACGTAAGTGGATGATCCCTGATGGCCTTCAATAAAACCCTCTGCCCGTAATTGATCATAGGCCTCTAAAACAACATTTCTGGATACCCCGAGGTTGGACGCCAAAGTGCGGGTTGGTGGCAGCTTTTCACCTGTCTTCATGTGGCCGTTTAAAATGTGTGCGCGTATTTGCTCGTAAATCTGGCGGTACAATGGGTTGTCCGAAAATCTGTCAACCGGTACCCACAACATTTCCTTGACCTCCAAAATTGGTATCTATTATTTTTCGCCCAATTGGTACTCCTCGTGTCGTATCTATTGAGATATTATATACTGAGAATTCGGGGTTAACCAGTTGATACTCTGTTTAACTACATATTGACCGTTCTTTGATAATTATCTTGACACAGGAGTGATTAGAATGTCTGCAGCAGCCTCCCTTAATCTTAGCGATGGCGATATTGAACGTGCGGGGCATCTACTTACCGAGTTCCTACGGAACTACGAGAAATCAATACCTGCGCCATCTGTTCTGCCTCGCCTTGACCGGGCCGTTCTATCCTATCTTCTTAAGCAACCCTTCCCGGAGGAGGGTATTGGGATTGAGCGGTTGTTTAAAGAAATTACCGAGAAGGTTGTACCGAATTCGACGGCCATAGCCCATCCAAGGTTCCTGGCATATGTACTGGGGCCGTCCAACGGCATTGCCCCCTTTGCTGATGCCATTGCCTCGACTCTTAATCAAAATTGCAACATCTGGCAGCTCTCTCCCGCGGCAAGCGTCATCGAACGGAAAGTTATTTCGTGGCTCTCCGAGCTCTTCAGATACCCTGATGCAGCGGGTGGCATCATCACCAGTGGAGGCTCCATGGCGACGCTGGTGGCTTTATCGACAGCTATCCACGACAAGTGCCAGGGTGATTTTTGGAGAACGGGGCTGCAATCGTTAAAATCACCGCTGGTGGTATATACCTCCGAAGAAGCTCATCGCTGTGTGGAGAAGGACGCAGTTATCCTCGGCCTTGGTCTGGATAACGTACGTAAGATTCCAGTCGATTCAGCATTTAGAATGCGTATTGACCTCTTGGAAGCTGCTGTCCGGGAAGACCGGAAATCTGGAAAACAGCCGTTCTGTGTTGTTGCAACCGGTGGAACCGTCAATACCGGCGCCATCGACCCGATTGATGACCTTGCCTGCTTTTGTTCGAAGGAAAGTCTATGGCTCCATGTAGACGGCGCGTTCGGAGCACTCTTCGTTCTGAGCCAGAGAACCAGAGATAAGTTGCGCCCTTGTGGCAGAGCAGATTCCATAGCCCTTGATCCACATAAACTACTGTTTGCGCCTCTTGAGGCCGGCTGCCTGATTGTCCGTGATGGAGAAAAGCTAAAGAGAGCGTTCAGCTATAGTGCGTCCTATCTTACAGTGGATCCGGATCCGCTGTTAACCAATTTCATGGACTATAGCCCGCAGCTCTCCCGAAGCTTCAAAGCATTTAAGGTGTGGTGTTCTCTCCAAGGGTTCGGGGTTAAGGCGTTTACAGTCGCTGTGGATCATATGTTGGATATGGCTCGATACATGGAAGAGAGAATCCGGGCAGAGAAATCCTTTGAGTTGCTGGCACCGGTCGATTTAAGTGTGGTGTGCTTCAGGTTTAGGAACGTCGACGATGCAACAAATCAAAACATCCTGGCCAAGTTGGTTGAAGAAGGTACGGCTCTCCTGGGCCCGGTCCGTATCGGCAATAGATTTGGCATCCGTGCTTGCATTACAAACTACCGAACCCAGAAAAAGGATATCGACCTCGTATTGGATCGTCTGCTGCTTTTGGGGTCAGGCTCTTAACTTATTAACTTATTTAAAAGAAAGTGAAAGAAATCATTATGCGCCTGGTGTATGGAAATGTTATTTTAGGGGGAACAGGCCATGTCTTTATG
>CBEULQ010000086.1:0-7830 GCA_965543975.1 uncultured Desulfocucumis sp.
GTATTTATATCCAACTGATTCGACGACCATTTGGAAAAGTCCTGCAGAGTAGTAAATAATATTTTTCCATTTATGTTATTATTTTACTTATAAAAAATGGCCTAATATTTGCTAAATACCAAATTTCTAATATTCTTCGGCTTTTTTCGGTTAATATGAATATTTGCTTTAAAAAATTTTTATAATATAAAGGAATCAGGCTATCTTTTGCCTGATTCCTTTATCTCCTGTCTTATTTGAAGCAAATATGCCGGCTTCTTGCAGCATCCACTCCGCCAGCACACCATAACCCCGGGTAGGGTCGTTAATAAAAACATGGGTAACGGCTCCCACCAACATACCGTTTTGAATTATTGGACTCCCACTCATACCCTGGATGATTCCGCCTGTTCTTTCCAGCAGCCTCTGGTCGGTTATCTTTATGATCAAATCTTTGCCGTCCCGCGGAGAGTGATTTAACACCTCCTGTATTTCAACGGTAAATTTTTCCACCCTGTCTTCGTTTAAGACAGTCATTATTTCGGCCGGGCCTTTTTTTATCTGGTAACCCATGGCAACCGGCAGCGGCTCCTTGTAAAACGGGTTGGCCAGGGGTTTGCGCAGTTCACCGAAAATGCCGTAACGAGTGTTTTTTTCAATATTGCCGACTATATCACTGCGGCCGGTAAACATCCCCACTTTTTCTCCGGGTCGGCCTCTCCTTCCAGGATTAATGGCTTTAACACTGGCGCTGACCACCCGGCCATCCGCCAGTTCGATTTTCTGGCTGGTATCGGCGTCATTGATTACGTGACCCAGGGCACCATAATATCCTGTCCCGGGATGATAAAAACTTATAGTCCCGACACCTGCAGCTCCGTCCCTCACGTAAAGTCCTATTCTGTACCTGCCGGTTTCCCTGCAGAAAACAGGTTTTAAATTAACCTTTATTATTTTATTACTTCTTTTCAACTCCATCAGCAACTCTTTTTTACCGCAACCGGACACCTGTTCCCTGACCTGTTCATCACTTCTGGCTGGTTCACCATTAATGCTTAATATAACATCGCCCACCATGATGCCTGCTTCTGCGGCCGGATTGCTTCTTTTACCGTCCCTGTCCGTTACCGGCGATATGCCCACAACCATTACACCCTTGGAATTAAGCATTACACCAATGGATTGACCACCCGGCACCACTTTTACCGACTCCACCACATTGACCACAATGCTGCTTAAGGGTATGATGCCAAATAATTTAAAATCCAAATGCTTTTTACCGGGACAGTTAAATACAGCACGATTATTAATAATTTCCGTTCCTTTACCTTGTAAACCGGTATTATTATCGGCGCTGGTGTTTAACCTGTAACTTATACTGTTTGTAAGAAACCCCGGGAAAAACATTTCAGGACTGACAGCATCACCCACCCTGATGTTTAAAACCGGTTCGAATGTGTTAATTTTGGCCACGAAACTTATGAGCATTGCCATAATCACCACAAAACAAAATGGTAAAACCATGGATCTGCTATAAGCCTCTTTTTCCAATAACGCACCCCCATTTCTATATCCAAACAAATTAAATACAACCAAAGAATGTTTGTTTATTCGATAATCTTAAATTAACCTGGTTGAAATGCTTTTATTCGGCCTAACTATGCCTTAGATTGCCACAATCAATAAATACAAAAGAAAAACCACACTGTTAATTTTTTTATTGATTTTTATTGAATAAAAAAAGAACAACAAAAATGTTGCTCTTTTAAAAAACAATTTCAAAAGATTCAATCAGGCGTTATTTATCATTTGTCTGGCATGCTCCATGGCTACCCCTTCGTAATCACGGCCACCAAGCATCCTGGCGAGTTCTCCAACCCTCTCGTCACCCGTCAGTTCTTTAACCCTGGTAACTGTCCGCCCCTGTTGTTCCTCCTTGTAAATATGGTGGTGCGCCATGGCCCGGGCAGCCACCGCCGCGGCGTGGGTTACGCAAACCAACTGTCTTTTTTGACCAAGTCCCGCCAGCTTTTCCGCCACCGCTTGCAGAGCCCTGCCCCCTATGCCGGCATCAACCTCGTCAAATACCAGGGTGGGGACATCTTCCACTTCCGCCAAAATGGTTTTCACTGCCAGTAAAATACGAGACAATTCTCCTCCGGAAGCTATTCTGGCCATAGGGCGAAGTGGTTCTCCCGGATTGGGGGATATCAAGTATTCCACACGCTCCCTGCCCTTTTCACTCAATTCTGCGGAGGTTAAAAAATTCACCTTAAAATCTGCTTTGCCCATTTCTAATTCGGCAAGTTCCGCCGACACCGACTTTTCCAGTACCATGGCAGCTTTTTTGCGCAACCCGCTTAGCCTGGAAGCTATATCATTCCATTCTTTTTGTTGTGCATCCAATTCCCTTTCCATACCGGCAATCCTATCTCCGCTGTTCTCGTATGAATCAAATTCCGCCGCTATTTCGGCACGGTATTTGATAACGTCCTCCACAGACCCACCGTATTTTTTCATGATGGATTCTATTTTAGCCAGCCTTCCTTCCACGGCTTCCAATCTCAAGGAGTTAAAGTCCACTGAATCCAGATAACCGGACAATTCCCTGGCCACATCTTCAATCTGGTATAAACAATTTGTCAGGGTTTCTCTGTGCGTCGCCATATGTGAATCCAGTTCCGAGAGCTGCTCCAGGTACCGGCAGGATCTGTCCAGCAAATCCACGGCGGGGGCCGGACCCTGACCGCCCCCGTGCAGCAGTGCATGGCACTCGGCTACCAGCCTTTTAATTTTTTCTGCATTGGCCAGTATATTTCTCTCCCGCTGCAGATCTTCAAATTCACCGGGGCTTAAACCGGCTGCGTCTATCTCTTCCAGCTGATATTTTATATAATCCGCACGACGTTTAATATCAGCCGTCCTGCCCCGCCAATCAGTCAGTTCGGTATTAATTCCCCGCCACTTTCGGTATGTATCCTCCAGCCGGGCTGCTGTTTCCTTATGCTCTCTTCCCCCGAAACTGTCCAGTAGATCCAACTGGCGCTCCTGGTCCAGCAATGTTTGCTGTTCATGCTGGCCCTGCATGTCCATCAGCATACTGCCTAAAATCCTGTACTGGTTGAGAGGAACATTCAGTCCGTTGATACGGCACAGGTTCCTTCCGTTTTTATTAATCTCCCGGACCATAATCAGGGTACCGTCTTCTTCGGGGACAATACCTGCCTCGTTGAGTTTTTCATTTATCATCGGGAGTCCCGCAGCATCGAAAATACCCTGGACCACTGCACGTTCCGCGCCGGTGCGGATAAATTCGGCGGAAGCCCTGCCCCCGAGCACAACCTGAAGAGCCTCCAGGATTATGGATTTGCCGGCCCCGGTTTCCCCTGTAAGTACATTGAAGCCTGCGCCAAAACGTATATCCGCCTGGCCGACCAGGCCAAAATCCTTTATGACAAGGTTTATCAACATGCCTAACCTCCGGCCAACTGGTGAAATCTTTTATGTACAGCAGCTGTCATGCTTTTGGGTTTGATAACCACCATTATGGTATCGTCACCCGCAACCGTACCTATTATTTCCGGCCAGCCCGACTGATCCACAGCCGAGGCTACACCCTGGGCCTCACCGGGCAAAGTTTTGATTATTATCAAATTTTCGCTGGAATCTATGTACTGAACCGAATTAATAAAAAGCCTCTTCAGCCTGTCCTCGCTGAAGCGCACGGTTTCCCTGCCCGGAACGGCATAATAGGAGGTATTGTTATCTCCGGGTATCTTTATTAGCCCCATTTCTTTTATGTCCCTGGACACTGTGGCCTGGGTAACCGAAAAACCTGCATCCCTGAGTGCCGTGGCAAGTTCTTCCTGGGTTTCTAACCTATTTCCCTGCACCAGTTCAGCAATCTTTTTCTGCCTGAATATTTTCAACCGCCTCACCTGCCCTGGCAAAAAAATAAATTTCCGGTGAATTTAACGGGCCATTCCAGAAAGTCAGCTTCAGTACCGTATACCCGCTGTTCAGGGTCGCCGCCATGGCGGACACCGCTCTGGACTCGGCTGCAGCGCCGGGATGTCCGGTATAGACCACCACACTCATCCTTCCGGTGGGAGAAAGCAGTTCCAGGCCTGCAGCCATGGCCTCCAGAGTACTGTAGGGCTCTGTGACAACAGCACGGTCGCTGCCGGGTAGATAGCCAAGGTTGAACATCAGCGCATCCACAGGTCCCTGTACAAAATCTTTCATGTGGCGATGATTTTCCCCAAGCAGCTGCACTCTGTCCGCAAGGCCGGCTGATTTTAGTTTTTCACCGGTTTTTCGCAAAGCATCTTCCTGTATGTCGAAGGCTATCACCTTCCCCGTGGGGCCCACCGCCCGGGCCAGGAACAGAGTGTCATAACCCTTTCCTGCGGTGGCATCCACCGCCAGTGAACCCTCTTTCAGGGCGGGGGCCACAAAGTCCCTGGCCCATTCCACGGCGCTAGCGGGGCGTTTAACCATTCCGTAAATCACCTTCATTCAATTTGCTGTGCAGCACGGAGTAGAAGCTGCGGTTATTAAGCCTGATAAACCTGGCCCGGTGCGGTGCCCTGGTAATAATTACGGAATCGTTTTTTTCCAGCCTGAAGGCATGCTGCCCGTCCATGGTAAGCATTACCTCCGCGTTGTCAGACAAAAGTTTAACCTCTACCTGGCTGCGGCTGGATATTACCATAGGTCTGGCCCAAAGGGAATGTGGGCAAATAGGTGTAATCAGCATTAATTCCATTTCCGGCGTGACCACGGGCCCCCCTGCAGATAGGGAGTAGGCGGTGGAACCTGTGGGACTGGCCACAATAATACCGTCAGACGGGTAAGTGCCTATATCTTCTCCGTCAATTTCAGTTTTCAGCCGGATCAGTCTGGCAAAGGCACCCTTTGTTATCACCGCGTCATTTAAAGCTATGGCTGTTTCCATGGTATTTCCCCGGCGAATTACTTCGGATTTAAGCATCATGCGCTCCTCAATACTGTAATCGCCGCTCACCAGTTTTTCCAGCCCGGATATAACATCCGGTATGTCCAATTCCGACAAAAATCCAAGCCTCCCGAGGTTTATACCCAAAAGCGGGATTCTTGAAGGGGCGGCTATCCTGGCTGTATACAGCATGGTTCCGTCACCGCCCAGCACCAGTATGCAGCCGCACAGCCTGGTTATTTCCTCCAGGGGAGAGTAAAATTCCGGTTTATCCAGTATCTGTGAGGCCTGCCGGTTCATCATCACCCGCACGCCATTACTGTGCAGCCAATTTATAATTTGTTCTATAAGGCCGGACACCTTTTCTTTTTCGACATTCATCACAAGCCCGACGGCGTTCATGTTTTTACCTCCGGGGAATTATTATCTCGTTAACAGCCTGTAAGACCCCGACCTTAAAGGTCGGGGGATTAACAGGCATTAAGGACAGGGGACACACCTCTATGAGAGCCTGACTTTGGGGTGAGGAATGTCCCCAACGTATGTTCGGTAGGGGTATAACCCCTTCCGAACCCAAGGCTCACTTATATTAGCTTATATACTATATCAATTGCCGGTTTCCCTGTTAAATAAAATAATCTTCCAGCACAAATGAAAAAACACAAGAAAATCTCTTGTGTCGACCAGCTTCGCAGCCACAGCGTATTAAAGCGGCTTTTTTCAATTGTGCCGCGTTAATTGGCCATGGGCCTTTTCCACAATCTCATTTATATAATTTTGGTCAGGCACGTCTCCCCCGCCTAAATCTATATACAACAGATATTCAATGTTTCCTTCGGGACCTCTAACCGGGGAGTAATCCATCCCTAAAATCCCCCATCCCGATCCTCCGGTAAAACCGCAAATATCACTCAACACCTGCTGGTGCACCCGGGGGTCCCTGACCACGCCCTTCTTCCCCACATTTTCCCTGCCGGCCTCGAATTGAGGTTTAACCAGGGCGACTCCCCGGGCGCCCGGAATCACCAGGGCTGATATAGGGGGCAATACTTTAGTGAGAGATATAAAGGAAACGTCCACTGTAAAAAAATCAGGCTTTTCAGCCAGTGATCCGGAAGACAGGTTTCTAATGTTAGTTCGTTCCATAACCAGTACCCTGGGGTCGCTGCGCAGCTTCCAGGCCAGTTGGCCGTAGCCCACGTCCACAGCCACAACCCTGGCCGCGCCATTCTGCAGGGCGCAGTCGGTAAATCCGCCTGTGGAAGCCCCCACATCCAGCACCACCCTGCCGGTGAGTTCTATACTAAACGCACTCAGCGCCTTTTCAAGCTTCAGCCCGCCCCTGCTGACATAAGGCAAACCTCCGCGCACCTCTATAACTGTATCTGTACCGGCCGGCTGGCCGGGCTTTTGGGCCTTTTTTCCGTCCACCATGACCTGACCGGCCATTATGGCGGCCCGGGCCTTTTCCCTGCTGTCAAAATAGCCCTTTTCACACAACAATACATCCAACCTGGTCCTGGGAGCGGACAATTTTTTACCTCCAGTTAGCCTTCCAAAAAGTTTGTTTTTCCGGCTTAAAAAAGCTTGTACACCGCCATTAACAGCGGTTATTGCCGGGGATTCAGTTGTATCAGCTGCTTTTGGCAACTACTCTCTTCCCGGTGCTCCGGCCCTTCACAATGGAAAGCGCTTTATTGACAATACTGTCCACAGTCAGCCCGTAACGCGCCATTAACAGGTTCTTATCACCATGTTCCACAAAGGTGTCGGGGAACCCCGCCCTGATCACATCCACCCCGGTAATAGCCCTGGCGTTCAGCAATTCAAGAACAGCACTGCCGAATCCGCCTTTCAGCACGTTATCCTCCAGGGTGATAACCTTTTTGCTTTGGAGAGCATGGGTGATAATGCATTCCTCATCCAGAGGCTTCAAAAACCTTGCATCTATAACAGCGGCGATTACCCCCTCCCCGGCCAAAACCTTCGAGGCTGCCTTTGCCATTTCCACCATGGTGCCTATGGCCAGCAGGGTAATGTCCTTTCCCTCTTGCAAAACTTCCGCCCTGCCGATGGGAATGCTTTTGGGCTCGTCATCCAGCGGGCAGCCCGTGGCTGTTCCCCTGGGATAGCGCAGTGCCGCCGGACCACGGTGCTCCACTGCGGTAAGCAGCATGTGCTGCAACATATTTTCGTCCCTGGGAGCCATCACCACCATATTGGGCAGATGTCTCAGGTAAGATAGGTCAAAAAGACCGTGGTGAGTCGGCCCGTCGTCCCCCACCAGGCCCGCTCTGTCGATGGCCAGGGTCACCGGCAGGGATTGCAGGCAAACGTCATGCAGCAGCTGATCATAAGCCCGTTGCAGGAAAGTGGAGTATATGGCCACAACCGGTTTAACGCCGTTTGTAGCCATGGCCGCCGACATTGTTACGGCATGCTGCTCTGCAATGCCGACGTCGAAAAACCTGTCAGGAAACATTCTGGCAAACTGGTTCAATCCCGTACCGCTGGGCATAGCTGCTGTAATGGCCACAATGGAGGGGTCACGGGATGCCAGTTTAACCGCCGTTTTACCAAATACTTCCGTATAAGTTGGGTTTACACTGTTTTTTATTGTATCACCGGTTTTGACATCAAAAGGTCCAATGCCGTGGAACTTGTCCGGGTTTTTTTCCGCCGGGGCGTACCCCTTACCCTTCTTGGTTATAACATGCACCAGCACGGGCTCTTTAATTGCCCTGGCCTGGCGCAGCACTTTTATCATATCCTGTATATTGTGGCCGTCTATCGGTCCCAGGTAAACAAACCCCAGTTCCTCAAAAAACATCCCCGGAACCACAAGATATTTAAAACTGTCTTTAAGTCTGTCCGCGACTTTCAAAACAGTGGGG
>CBEULQ010000087.1:0-7793 GCA_965543975.1 uncultured Desulfocucumis sp.
ATCTAAAGAGCAAAAGCAAGTTACCGAATTACTCCGGCAGTTTAAAGAGCAACTAAAAACTGAAGAGGAAAAGACGTTCAAAAATCAATTTTTTGTTGCGGAACTTCGGGAGGCTATTCTTGAACTGGATGAAACCCGTAACAACCTCAAAGGCAGGCTTGCTATGTTCGGGGAATTGCTTTTTGATGCCTTGCCAGCATATGAAGCAACCGGCGCAAGTGACCATGATTTTGCACAGCTAATCAACTGTAACGCAAAAAAGATGGAGCAGATTCGGGCAGACTTCGGTAAGGGAGACAATAAAGGTCATTCGTTTTTTGTGGATGCTGTATTTATCTACCATGCGGAACAACCAATAGAGAGGGAAAAAGAATCCTTTGTGATTTTCTCTGACCTGCCATTTTTCGATGCTATGACTTGTCACTTTATGGAAACAATGAGTGTGAATCCTAAGATGCAGAAGGCGGCGCATGATGCACTTGAAGAGGTAATCCCCGAGATGAGGGCACACCAATATATAGTAAGGGAAGGGCCTGACGGGGTGACTCTGGAGAAATATTATCCCCCGTTAAAATTGGTGAAAAGCTCATAATTGTACATGTGTAAAGTACTTATTCTTGACAGGCACGGCAATTAGCAACATGTAAATAAATAGCTGGCAAAATATTAATATGGAAAGGAAACTCGCTTAATGAGCATTAAAACAAGGATTTTTAAAATTGAAGATAGCATAAGAACAAGCGAGAAGGCGCATGGCGTTGGTATCCTTCAAGTGTCCACCAATGACGAAACCGGCATAATGGAAATAAATAAAGGAGATGAACAACTCTTTGTCGGGACTATAAAGGATGGAGAGAAATTTATTGCTGGTTTAAATTATGAGGTTTTAATAATCGACGACATTCCAGATACAAGGCGGAACCCTTATGAGCGGTCATGCCGGATTACATAGAACTTGCCTGGTTCAACATGAACCTTAATTTTTGGAGGTGATTAAATGCCATTCAAAGACCCGGAAAAAAGCCGAGCTTACCAGCGGGAATACAAACGCGTGCAGCGTGCAGGCGAGAGTATAACCCCCGGTCAAACCCTTATTCCATTACCGTTTAGAATGAAAACCGCACAGGATATTCTGGCGCTGCTGGCTGAACAGGTGCAAGCGGTACGGGATGCCCCAAAAGAAGAGGCCGGAACACTGGAAAAGGCACGGTGTATAGGCTATCTTTGCGGTATAGGACTGAAAGCTGTCGAGGTGGCCGACTTGGAAGCCAGGTTAGCGGCGCTGGAACAAGTATTGAAGGGAAGGAAAGCAGTATGAAAAACGGTTTAACAAAGCTATATGATAAATTTACTCCTAATGAAAGGTTTAAGCTACTAATGGCGGCAATTGCCCGTGGTGATGATAGTGAAGCGGATAGGCTCGGGCAATACTGCCCACGAAAAACTTACAGGATGCCGGTTGCAGGTTTTGTTGAGAGAAATTATATCGGTATGCTCCTGGCGTCAAGCTTTGCGGCTGAGTGGAACGGCATGTTGCGGGTTATTACGTTAATAGAAAAATCCATCGAAACATATAAATTATCCCTGGAAAATTACATTACTGCATATGTTGAAGGGGCTAAAAATGCTTGGTGGCTTGCGGGCAGAGAAGATCCGCTTCCATCTTTATTTAAAACCGCATCAGCACCTAAAAAAGGCATGGGGGTTAACGAACAAGGGGAAATAGTTGTTGAGGTGCCGGAACAGTATTCACTCTTGCTGACATGCAAAAAATGGGAATTAAAATCATACCTGACGGCATTTGAAAGCTTTTGCGCTGAAATAGACGTACCGCTTGAGCACTTCCTTGCATGGGTCCCGGCAGTAATTGAATCAGTTAACGAGTGGAAGGAAAAGCTGGCGGATGTTGAACCCGTGGATGAACTGGTAGAGCAATGTTTACCGGCATTCCGTAGCTTCTGGGCAAAGGCAGAAACACAATAGCAAATGTTTTTGGAGGTAATATTATGTCTAAAAAGACGTTGTTTGACATTAAGCAGGTTCAGGAGACTTCCTCCCAAAGCGAGGCAAACAGGTTTCTTGAATTAGGCTGGACCCTCATCGACACATATACAACCAGCCTTGACGATCAGCCCTATAAGAGCATGGTTTATGTGCTTGGATGGGTCAGTGATGATAAACCTATAAACCCTTTTCAATAAGCTGAGCCACTGGAAAATAGACGGCAACACAGGCTAACCCTAAAGGTTGGTCTTTTTATTTATAAGGAGGGATGCCATTGGACAAAGGTCGAGCAGCATATTTACTACGGTATTATCCGATACTATTTGAATGGCTGGAGAACAGCCGGGAGGACATATTTCACGGGTACCGACAGACAGCTTATGTCGGTGGCAATCGTGGAAGCGGCCACAGTGACCCGACAGCACGAAAAGCGGAGCGGTTGTTAAAATTACAGCACATTGAAGGTCTGTTGGCCGGTGTTGGCGAGTGGATTAATAACGATCTTGAGCCATACGACAGGCCCGTATTAATTGAATTCTGGCGGTTACGTCACCTGGGGTTGCATTGGGTGGCCCGGAGCCTAAACATGGAGGCATGGAGGTGTAAAGCCAGGTGGGACATTATGACCAAAAGTTTAATGAACTATCTAAAGAAGAATCAATCTGCTGGACATGCCTTCGCGCTTCCTGGTGGTGCCTTTGTCGGTGGCCCACCAAACACATACCCGGGATTGTAACGAAGCGGAAAGAAAATAATGCAAAGGTGGTTTTAAAGTGTCCTTTGTATTGGCAGGAGAAACCATATAATGGGATTTAATGGAACGAAAAAGGCAAAATTTGAGCCCATTTCCCCATGGATTTCCCCAAAGACCAAAGGCGGTGTCTAAAAGCCAGTAATATCAAGGGGTGTATCCATGAGACCTGCGGTTTAATTATCCGCATTAACGTTTTTATTATTTAGGAGGTACATCAATATGACATTAGCAAACAATGTGTGGACCCGAGGATGGTTGCGGGATAAGGGAGTTAAAGACCAGGACATTGGATGGGACAGCGCTAATAAGCAGGTGACATTACAGGGTAGACCCCTTGTGTCCGCCACTGAAACGGGCGGGCGTTCCTATGCTCCTGTAGCTGCACTACAAAGCGCCTACCAAACCTATCAGGGCAGGCAGAAGCCGGTAGTGAGCGGCATTTCTGCCACCGCCCAGCCGGACTATACTAAAGACATTGCGGACACCCTGGCCGAGCTACGGCAATCAATGAGCACGCCGTTTAGTTATGATTTTGAGTCTGACCCACGCTATAAGGCGGCGGTCAAGGCGTCCGAATCAAATGTGCAGAGGTTAAGCGACCAGGCATTGGGACAGCTTCATGCCCGAGGGAGGATAAACAGTTCCTACGCGGCTGACCGCTTGGGGCAGATCACTTCCGATGAATCGTCCCGGCTTGCGGCCATGATTCCGGGAATGTATGAGAGCGCCTACCAGCAGTACCAGGGCAGGCTTGGGAATATGTCAAGCCTTGCCAATATGTTGGTGGGTCTCCAGGGCGCGGCAGATGCCCGGCAGAGAGATGAGCGCGATTATAACTACAGGGTGGATCAGGACACATGGCAGCGGGGTGTTACCGAGGACGAAATAGCCGAGAGGAGAAGGGTTGCGGATCTGGAGCAGGCATGGCAGGAAAGGAAATGGGCGGCAAGTCCGGAGAGTGACCCGAGATATAAGGATTTGACCCTCCAAAAGCTTAAGAGGGATGCCAATGCGCCGTATTATAAGCCGGATAGTGGGGGTAGTGGAACCGCAAAACAATCCGACTGGGAAGGCGCTATCTACAGCACGGCGGATTATTATAAGAGCGGCAATGATTACCTTGCCGACCTTGAAAAGTATAAGCAGCAGATAATCGGCCTTGTTGGTGTTTCCGGGTATCGGCGGCTTACAGAAGATGCTTACAGCATGAAAACGGGCAGTAAGTTTGTGTCTGGTGGTAATCCCATGTTTACTTATGCCAACGGCAGTCCGCTGGGTACAGCACTGAAAAACGCTGGCGTGTTGTAAGGGGGTGTCATTGTGGCAGATATAAACGGTTTCTATTCGACATTTGGAAGCGGTAACGAAAAGGGAGCAAATCAGACCGCTACAAAGAAAAAAAAGACCGCTTTGGAAAAATTTCATGCTACCTTCGAGCAACCTGTTTATGGTGTTGCACCATTGGCTTACGATGACGAATACTTCAAGAACCCTGCAAACGTGTTTGCGATGTTTGAAGACGCCCCGAAAAAATCGGTGGCGTCCAACATTGGGATGCTGAATCGGGTGGGCAAAACAGAAAAGTCTCAAATAAAAGCTGCCCGGAAAACCCTACCAGCAGCGCAGCGGGAAGTAGCAAAGGCCACAGGAGTAGCGCCCATTACCCGTCTATCCCGAAAAGATGTAGAGCAAGAAACCCAGCGCATTGCCACTGGCGCGATTCCCCTTGCACCGCTTCAGGCTGGCCTTTCCAGGGTGGCCCAGAGAGTATTACCACAGGCCACAGGGCGCGCAGCGCAAGTAATAAGAACGGCCGCCCCCGGTGCTGCCATCGGAGGAATCTTTGGTGGTGGAACCGCATTTGAGCAGGGCGCATCTCCTGCAGAAATAGCCAAGCAAACGGCAATAGGTGCGGGTTTAGGTGTTGCCGGTGAAGCGGCTGCAAGAGGCTTTGGTAAGCTTGTGCAGTCGTTAAAAGCCAGGAGGCAACCAATAGCACCAACTGCCGCTTCAACCCCCGCACTAGCAACTCAGGAAACACCTGTTCCCATAGCTACCGTTAGAGCACAGCAACCGGCCTTACCTGCAAGGCTCACCCGTAGCGGCGGAACGGTAAGCACAATCCCAGCACCACTCACTAGTGCAGAGAAAGAGGCTTTAAGGAGCCGACTAGCCTCTGAACTAGGGATAAGGCCGGAGCCATCATTGCCGCTACCTGGGCCGATGCCGCAAGTAACTATAGAGCGTATAAGCCGAAGTGGCAATAAAACTATCGAGTTTCCAAATAGGAGATATGACCCAATTCTAGCCGCCGCAAGAACGGTGCCTAGACCCCAAAGCACCTTACAGGCCATTAGATTACCAGATGCGCCAAAACCACTAAGACTGCCGGATAATATGCCTAATCTCCCCCCCGGAATAAGCCCGATGAGTTTCACCGTTCCAGAGAAAATGGCTTCGGTTGGTGAGGGGCAGAAGGTACGGTCATTCCAGGTATCAGCGGCCAAAGCGCCGATAACTGACGACATTACGAAGGCTGGCCTAGTGACAGACGTTTACCCGGGCGGCCCAGGTGCTTATGACCCTATAAAGCTGAGGGCGGTTGACACGGAGGCCAATAAACTGGTTAATACTAATATAGAAAAGGCTTTTCGGTTCGCTATGGAGAGTAAAGATCCAAGTGCCCTGCACACGGCTACTGGTATTCGCTTGATTGAAAAGTTCCAAAACCAAAACAACTATGACCGCGCAATAGATGTGGCTGAAGCATTAGCCGAAAAGCTAACAAAACAAGGCCAGGCAATAAGCGCAGCCCGGATAATGGGGGCGTTAAGACCTGACGGCGTTCTGGTGTTCGCTCAGCGGCAGATTAACAATATTAATAATAGTAAACTACTAAACACCGAAGACCTAAAACTTACCCCGGACATGGCAAAGAGCTTGAAGGAACTTGCTCAGAGGGTGCAGGATGCTGCAGACGATGCGGTGAGGTTGGAGGCAAGCCAGGAGTTACAGCAGGCATTGAATAGTCTAAAGCCTGCCGGTATAGGCCGCAAAATAGCCACAGCGCAGACCATAGCGCAACTATTGAACACTAAAACCATTATCCGGAACGTGGCCGGCAATGAATTGTTCTACCGATTAGAGCGGTTAAACAAGTATCCGGCAACCCTGATTGACTGGACTCGCAGCAAGATAACCGGAGGACCGCGAACGGTTACATTCAGGACTGCCGGGCAAGGTGGGTACTGGAAAGGATTTCTCCAGGGCACTAAAGCGGGATGGAAAGGCGTAAACCCGGAAGGGATAACCACCCAGTACGACCTAGGGCATGGACCGGCGTTTAATATCAAGGGAAACATTGCTGAAAAAACCATGGCTTATCTTGAAAGGGCTATGGGGGCCACGTTAAAGGGATTTGACTATGCCGCCTTTAACCGGGCGAAAAACCAGACCCTTGGGGAGCTTGCAACACTTCGGGCAATAAATACCACAGGCAGGTCAGACCCGGCCACGGTGCGGAAGTTTATGCAGGAGGCGCAGGATAACCTTCTGGATATTGCCGACCAATACGGAAAGTATGTTACCTTCCAGGATAATAATGTAATCAGCAATAGTCTTGTTGGGGTCAAGAGATTCCTTAACAAACTGACGGGTAGCAAAGACTTCGGCCTGGGGGACATTGTTCTAAAGTATCCTAAGACACCAGGAGCATTAATTGCCCGGGGGTTGGAATACTCCCCGGCAGGCTTCCTTAGATCAGCCTATCAACTAGCAAGGGTAAAGGGAATATTGAGAGGGACAGCAGACCCTAGGGAAGTAACCCTTGCCCTATCCAGGGCAATAACTGGATCACTAGGGTTAACCGGCCTGGGCTATTACCTGGCGGATGTGGGCATTATCACCGGCAGCGCAGATAAGGACAAGGATATTAGGGCACTACAGCAACAGGTGGGTGAGGGGCCATATCGCGTTAACCTTACCGCATTATATCGGTGGGTTGGGAGCGGTTTTAACCGTGCTGCGGCTGAACCGCAGGAAGGCGACAGGTTAATCACTTACGACTGGGCGCAACCCATTGCAATGGCAATTAGTGCGGGGGTTAATATTAACCAGTCAATAAAAGAAAAGGCAACGGCTGAAGATGCCGCTAGGGGTATGGCCGCAACTCTGGCCGGAAGCCTGGAAGGGGCGGTTAACACAATAGCAGAGCAGCCGGTATTACAAGGCCTCACAAGGCCGTTGCAAGGGTATAGCCTGGGTGAAAGTCTTACCGGCATGGCCAAGAGCATACCGGCGAGCTTTGCGCCTACTTTGGGTAACCAGGTGAGGACTTATACAGATAACACCAGCCGGTTGACCTACGACCCGAACCCGGCCAAAGAGGCGCTAAACAGGGCACAGCTAAAAATACCAGGCGTAGCAGGCAAACTTCCTCCGGCTTATACAACGCTTGGAAGGAAGAAGGAGACATACCAGGATGGCAGCAATAACCTGTTCAATGTATTTCTGAACCCTTCGTTTATCAGCCGGTACAACTTAACACCGGAAGCCCGCATGGTAATTGAGACATTCAAGGAGACCGGCGAAACTAAACAGGTGCCCCGGGTGGTACCAAAGAAATTTGTTGTCAGTGGGAAGTCATTTGTGCTTACACCGCAGGAGTACAGCGAGTTTCAGCGGATAGTTGGCGAACAAACTACAGAAGGATTTTCCCGTATACCTTCGTGGCTGCCTACGGATAAGAAAATAGACCGTATGGTTGACGTGTTGACGGATGCCGGACAGAAAGGCAAGAAGGAGATATTGGAGGCCCGGGGGGTCAGGGTAAGGGAAAAAGGAAATAGTTTGATGTTAATGCCGTAGATGGTTACGCATGTTAATTGGTGGAGATTATATTTTAACAACTCCACCAATTAAACCGGCCAGAAAGAATGCTCCAAGAATTGAAAGAACAGCGAGTATGAAGGCTGCAGGTCTGCTAATTGTAAATGTTCTAGCAGTTTCTTTGCGTCATATCTCTAATTCTGTTTCT
>CBEULQ010000088.1:0-7782 GCA_965543975.1 uncultured Desulfocucumis sp.
AGCCCGTTGATACGGGTGGAATAGCGGGCCACCACGCCGTCAAACCAGCCGCAGCAGTAATTCATTTTGCCGTTGGGGTTCATGTCAACAAAATTCTTGACAAAGCTCCTGGCCAGTTCCCTTGGCGCTTCCCATACGCCCTCTTTACGGGCGGTGTTGCAGGGGTCATGATATGTTACAACCTCTGTTATGGCGTCGGGATCAAGCTTCAGTTTTCCTTCTTTAACCAGATCGTTAAGCAACTCTAATATGTGACGAATGGGGAACATGGGGCCGTCCCAGAAGGTTCTCTGGCCCCATTTCATGGAGCGGAAGGCGTGGCCGCACTCGGTTACGATAAATTCCTTACAGCCTAGGCGGACAAATTCTTCCCAGACCGGCTTGGAAATATCTACAAAATCATCATTATGCCCGGTAAACAGAGCGATATTGGTAGCGTCCCAGCGTTTGGTGCTGATGGTGTAGTCAATGCCCGCAGCATAGAATATCTTCAGTGTGGTTTGCAGTTCATTGGCATAGATTTTAATATCCCGGGCGTTAAAGCCGTAGAAGTACTGGGCACCTTCTTTGTTCAGTGGAATGGTGAAATCAGGATCGCCCAGTTCTTCCCTCATCTCGTCCTGAATCCACTCCAGAGTCTCCTCATAGTCTTCCTGGCCCACATTCATCTGGTTGCCGGATTCCTTGTGTTCCTCGGCGATGGTCTGCAGATAGCCGGGGATGTTGTCCTTGGTCCTGGACGCACCGCGGAGAGTGCGGACCAACACGGCAACGTTGATGTTCATGGGGCACTCCACCGTGCAGCGTTCGCACATGGTGCAGTACCATAGATATGGATCTTGCCAGATTTCGTCTTTCAGGCCGAGTATAATTTTGCGCATAAACTTACGGGGATCCTGATCCTCGTGGATGTCCGAATACGGGCATCCGGCGGTGCACATGCCGCAGGCCAGACACTGAGAAAAATCATAATTTTTCGTCTTTGCGGCCAACTCTTCCCTGAAGTTGGGATTGATACTTGAAGCGGTGATAGCTTCCATACAAACTCGTCCTCCCCTCATGACGTTCTCTCAAAAAACATGGACACGTGTTTTAACTCAACACACCGGAATTTGCCCTGCCGCCCGTTTTTCGGGCGGCAGGTTTCCGGCAGGATTCTAAATTAATATTCGTTTGGCAGCTGGTTTAATTCAGCCTTGGTAAACACCGGGCCGTCCTTGCAGACGTATTTGTTGCCCACGTTGCAGCGGCCGCACATTCCGATGCCGCACTTCATGCGGTTTTCCAGGGACATGATGATCTGCTCCGGTTTAAAGCCGCACTCTTCCAGCACGGGCATGGTGAATTTAATCATCACCGGCGGTCCGCAAATGATTGCCACGGTGTTATCGGAGCTGGGAGATTCCTCCTTGGTCACGGTGGGAATGAATCCCACCCTGCCGTTCCAGCCTTCCACCGCGCGGTCGATGGTGGTCACCAGGTCGATATCCGAGCGTTTATCCCAGCCGGCCAGTTCTTCCTTGTACAGAAGCAATCCGGGGTTCCTGGCGCCGTAAATCACCTTGATGTTGCCGTAGTCGCCCCGGTGTTCGGGCTTCAGCATGTAGGTAGCCAGGGAGCGCAGGGTGGTAAAGGCGAAACCGCCGCCGATAATGACCACGTTTTTACCCTTCATTTGCTCCAGCGGGTAGTAGTTACCCATGGGACCGCGCACACCCACCATGGTGCCCTCTTCCATCATGTGCAGGGCGGTGGAAACCACACCCACCTTGGCCACGGAAAATTTCAGGTGGCCGGGTTCTGTGGGCGACGAGGCTATGCCGAAGGGGGCCTCGCCTTTACCGAACACACACACCTCGGCAAACTGGCCGGGCATGTAGGGGAAGCTCTTTTCATCCTCTTCGCTTAAAAACTGGAAGGTAAAGGTATGGATAAGCTTATCCTCTGTTTCGGTAAAGTTTTTCACCAGTTTCATTGGGAGCGGTAGATACGGATTTTTTTGCATTATTTATCCCTCGCTTCCGACCCCAGGATATCTGCCAGCACTTCCCGGATGTCCAGATTCACGGGGCAGTTCTTGATACATCTGCCGCAGCCCACACAAGCCATGGCATTGAAATTATCAACGAAATACTTAAATTTGTGCATAACCCGCTGGCGCATGCGCTCCTTGCCGCTGGTACGGGGGTTGTGGCCCGAGCCGTGCAGGGTAAACAACGGGTACATGCAGGAGTCCCAGTTTCTGATACGGCAGCCGTTGCAGTCCACCGCGTCGTCCACTATGTCAAAGCAATGGCAGGTGGGACAGGAATAGGTGCAGGAGCCGCAGCCCAGGCACTTTTCATGAATACGGCCCCATATCTCGTCGTAGAAATTGGCATCCAGTTTGGCCTTCAGCCCCTCGGTATTTACCTTGCAGATAACCTCGGCGGCTTCCTTGGCCTGGGCTGCGGCAGCCTTGTCGGCGTCGCCGGCGGCGGCCAGTCCCAGTTTGGCGGCCAGTTCCTTGCCTTTATCGCTTACTGCCTCAACCACATAGTTGTCACCTGTATCCACCAGCAGCAGATCCAGACCCGCGGCTTCGAAGGGGCCGCTGTCCATGGATGTGCAGAAGCAGGTGCTGGCAGGGTCGTTGCAGCCGATACCCACCAGGATGGTGTTGTCCCGTCTGGTCAGGTAGTACGGGTCGGCAAATTTATCATTGTTAAACACGTTGTCCAGTAACGTTAAACTCTTGGCATCACAGGGACGAACGCCGAACAATACCTTCTTGGCGCTGTCGATGCATTCCTCCACCCGGGCTCCCTCCGGGGTCACGCTGTAACTGAAAAGCTTCTCGGACTGAGGGAAAAGGATTCCCTTGGGTGGGATTTTGGAGTTCTTGCTGCTGAAATCAGCTTCATTGCCGGATTTGATTTGCTTGAATACAGAGTATGAGCCCTCTTTAACCGGGGCAATTACCTGGTATTCGGCAATCAATTTATCCAGCAGGCCGGCTATATCTTTCTTGCTTATAATCATCCTTTTCACCTCACTCCTTCACCAGGAAAGGTTGGGGATCGTCGGCTGTAAAGTCGTTCAATGCAGGTTTGTCCTCCATATTGACACCGGCTTCATAACCGAACAATTCCTTAACTTCCTTGACCATTTTACGGGTTATACCCCTCAGGTTGATACCCATGGGACAGGCCCTGTCGCAGGCTCCGCAGTCGACGCAACGCCCGGCCAGGTGGAACACCCTGACTGCCTGGAACATCATATTGTCGGCAGTATTGGGAGCCTTTTCGATCCAAGTGGGGGCGGAGCAGTCCACGAAGCATTCCGGGCAGTAGCACATGGGACATGCATTGCGGCAGGCATAGCACCTGATGCATTTGGAAAGGTCATCGGCCAGCGCCTTTTTACGCCCGGCAGTTGACATGGCCTCGAAGGCCTTGACATCGTCAAAGTTGTCTGCGGCCTTGGCCGGCACGGCTTCACCCACCAGCACGTCATAAATAACCGGGGTGCCGTAGCCGCAAGTTTTGCAGGTGTCGTGCAGCAGGTCCGCCAGTTTGGCTTCCTGGGCAAAACCCTTGCCCTTCAGCACCAGGGCATCCCCTTTATCTTCAACTTCCAGCAGTTCCTTGCCTTCCAGCACTTCTTCCACTTTATTGCGGTCCACCATGCCGGAGCAGGGAACACCGATGATATACAGGTCATCACGGTTAATCTGTTTTTCTTTAAGCAGCGCCACGATGGCACGGGTATCGCAGCCCTTGGCCACCACGGCCACCTTGCCTTCCCGCTTGCGCAGGTAATTGGCCAGGTTGTTCTCGCAGCTGTAATCCCAGGTCAGTTTGCCGGCGTCGCAGGACTGGCGGACAAAGCAGGGAGTGCTGCGGAGGGGCAGGCTGCCCTTGGCGAAACCGACCACCAGGTCAACCTTTTGTTCGTCAAGCAATTTTTTTGCTACGTCTTGTATTGCCGCCGCTAGTTTTTGCATCCGCAACCACACCCCGTTTCACTGGGAATTAGCCCTTTATTCGGGCCAAGATTCTTAACCTTGTCGGTAACGTCATTGACCAGTTCGGCGAACCGGCCACCCTCGGCAGCGGATACCCAGGCAAAGTTCACCCTGCCTTCATCCACTCCCATGTATTCCACCAGGCTCTTCAGCAGAGCAAATTTCCTTCTAGCTACCAGGTTGCCACTAACATAGTGGCAGTCGCCGGGGTGTCACCCGGATGTCAACACGCCGTCCGCGCCGTTTTTGATGGCACTCAGAATGAACAGCGGGTTGATCCGGCCGGAACACGGTATACGGATAACACGGATGTTGGGTGGATACTGGATCCGGCCCACGCCGGCCAGGTCGGCACCCGCGTAGCTACACCAGTTACACAGAAAAGCAACAATTTTGGGTTCCCATTCCATAACCTATCTCCCTCCTGTCGCTATAGCGCGCCAATCATGGCCATGATTTGTTCGTTGGTGCATCCCTTGACGTTCAACGCTCCGCAACGGCAAGAGGAAGCGCAGGCGCCGCAGCCCTTGCACAGGGCTTCATTAACCATAGCCACTTTTTCCGCTGCATCAACGGCAACGGCTTTGGCCGGGCAGACATCCTCGCAAACGCCGCAACCGACGCACTTCTTCTTGTTTACCACGGCACATTTGCCTTCCACGTCGATGGATTCCTTGGCCAGTACGGTGCAGGCGCGGGCAACGGCAGCTTTAGCCTGGGCAACGTTTTCTTCCAGGTTCTTTGGTCCGTGGGCCAGACCGCACATAAACACACCGTCGGTACCAAAGTCCACCGGACGCAGTTTGAGGTGCGCCTCCAGGAAGAATCCTTCCTGGTTCAGAGGAACCTTGAAGAACTGGGACAGTTTGTTGTTCTCAGCCGGCACAACGGCAGCAGCCAGTCCTACAACATCAGCCTCGATAATAATGGGTACTCCCAGCACATGATCGGTAACGGTGACTTTCACCTTATCGCCGGCGGCTTCCACCACGGGCTTGGCGTCCGTGGAATACCTCACGAAGACTACACCTTTGCGGCGTGCTTCGGTGTACATATCTTCATAGAATCCGTAGGTGCGGATATCCCGGTAAAGGATATATACGTTGGCTGCGGGATTGGCTTCCTTGATTTTGAGGGCCTGTTTTACGGACTTGGTACAGCAGATGCGGCTGCAATAAGGCCTCTCATCATCCCTGGAGCCTACGCACTGGATAAATACAACGTTATTGGCACCGGCCAGCTTGCCCTCGGCAATATCCGCCTCGAGTTCAAGCAGGGTCTTAACCTTTTCGTTCTGACCGTAAAGGTATTCAGCGGGTTTGTACTCTTCACCGCCGGTGGCGATAATGGTAACACCGTGCTGAATCTCCGTGCCGATGGAAAGTTTGGTCACGAAGTTGCCCACAAATCCATGCACTTCAGCTATTTCAACGCCGGTATATACGTTAATCAACGGATTGGCGTTAACCTGAGCTACCAGGTCGGCAACATAAGCCTGAACGTCCTCGCCCTTCATGCCGAAACGGATACGGTTGGCAATACCGCCCAGCTTGTCGGATTTCTCCACCAGGCTGACTTTGTATCCCTGCTTGGCCATATTCAGGGCGGCATTCATGCCGGAGATACCCCCGCCGATAACCAGGGCGTCGTGGTTCATGCCCAGGCTGACAGGTTGTACAGGCTCCAGCAGGGCTGCTTTATATACGGCCATCTTGACCAGGTCCTTGGCTTTAGCGGTGGCTTTTTCCGGTTCGTTCTGGTGTACCCAGGAACACTGGTCCCTGATGTTGGCCATTTCATAAAGGCTTGCATTCAGGCCCGCCTCTTTTAGTGTTTCCTGGAACATGGGCTCGTGGGTTCTGGGGCTGCAGGAGGCAACCACCACCCGGTTGAGGCTGTATTTCTCAATAGCTTCCTTTATTTGGCCGGCTGTATCCTGGGAGCAGGCATACATTTTTTCGTCGGCAAATACCACGGAAGGCAGAGTCTTGGCATACTCAACCACTTCGGGAACCTTGACCACGCTGCCGATGTTGATGCCGCAATGGCAGATGAATACGCCGGTGCGCACGATTTCCCCGGTAACGTCGCGCTCGGCGGGATATTCCTTCTTCTTCACCAGGGTGCCTCTGGCCTCGGCCAGTATGGCGGCTGAATCCCCGGCTGCGGCGCTGGCCTGCATAACGGTCTCGGGAATATCCCTGGGGCCGCTGAATGCACCGGCCACATAGATGCCGGGTTTATTGGTGCCCACGCCGGTGAAGCTGGCGGGCTCGGCAAAATTGAATTTATTCAATTCAATGCCAAGTTTCTTGGCCATTTCCACGATTTCCTTGTGAGGCTCGAGACCAATGGACAGAACCACCATATCGAATTCTTCCTCGGTGATGGAGCCGTCCTCGTTGGCGTAACGGATTTTAACATTGCCGCTGCCGTCGGTGGCTTCGGTAACCTCATATACCCGGGAGCGGACAAATCTTACACCATGATCATTCCTTGCCCGGTCATAGTATTTTTCAAACTCTTTGCCGTAGGTCCGCATGTCCATGAAGAAAATAGCCGTATCCAGTTCATACGGGGTATGCTCCTTGGCAATAACGGCTTCCTTGATGGCGTACATACAGCACACGGAAGAGCAGTAACCATTCTCTATCCTGCAGTTACGGGAACCGACACACTGTATCCAGGCAACCTTCTGAGGCTCTTTGTGGTCCGACGGGCGAATCAGGTGGCCGCCGAAAGGACCGGAGGCGCTAAGAATGCGCTCAAATTCAAGACTGGTGAGCACGTTGGCAATCCGGCCGTATCCGTAGTAGCTAAGGTTGCCCGCATTAAAAGCTTCGAAGCCGGGCATAAGGATAACGGAACCGATTTCCAGCTCGATGGTTTCATCCTGCATGTTGTGGTCAATTGCGCCAGCCTGACAGGCCTCCAGGCATTTGCCGCAAGCCTTGGGCTTTTTGACTTTTAAACATTTTCCCTTGTCAATGGCATAGGCATTGGGATAGGCCTGGGCGTACAGTTTGTATATGGCTTTGCGTTTACCCAATCCCTGGTTAAAAGCGTCGTCCACTTTAACCGGACATTCTTCGGCGCAGGAACCGCAGCCGGTACATTTGTCCGGGTCCACCAAACGGGCCTTTTTAAGAACGGTAGCCTTAAAATTACCCGGCTCACCCTGCAGATCCACAAGCTCAGCATTGGTCAGCGTCTGGATATTCAGGTGCCGACCGCAGTCAACCAGCTTGGGAGACAGAATGCACATGGAACAGTCATTGGTGGGGAAGGTTTTGTCCAGCATCGGCATGGTACCGCCAATAGCGGGCTGCTTTTCTACCAGGTAGACATAATAGCCGGATTCGGCCAGGTCCAGTGAAGCCTGAATACCAGCGATACCGGAACCGAGTACCAATACAGCTCCTACCTTTTTACTACTCATCTTTGCATCACATCCGTCCTCCTAGTTTCGGCGTGTGGTGAGGCATGGCCGTCACCGTTGGCCAGTTAAGAGTTTTAACTCTTAATAGTTGAGGTCTTATTACTTGGTTAACCAGCAAGCTGGCAATCAGCGGCAATTTGCCGTATTACATGATATAAAATATCTCGGAGCGCTTTGAGGCCAGCTATGGCGGCAATAGTGCTCCAAAAACCTAAACCCTTTCTCAACCCTTTCTCCAAACAACCGATGGCAATTCTCTTTTTTTTACCATCCACAATCACACCATCTTCAGCCATGCCGGTTTAAACTATGTCAGGCCAACCGGCCCCGGCCGAAT
>CBEULQ010000089.1:0-7772 GCA_965543975.1 uncultured Desulfocucumis sp.
AAAAGCATTTATTGTTCCTGAATCAAGTGCATAGACAGTACAAGTGTTCCTGGGTAGTAACCGGCATTCATCTCCCACTTTAGAAGTGGGAGTCTTCTGCCGAGAAATAATAAATTAATAAGGAGCATAAATCAAAACAATTAAAAAACTGTTGTTGATATATATTCTGTGTAAGAGGGGAAATATTAACATTTTATTTCTAATTTGGGAGACAATAAACTCTGGATTCTTTTACCGGAAATGGAGAAAGGTTTATGTCCCGTAGTATCTTCAGAAAACTTTTATCCATAAAGCGCAATCCGAATAAAAAGAGCACTCCCAAAGCTGAGGCTGCCTCTGCAGGAACGGCGAAACTGTCCGGAAATCTGGCGGCCAACCTGAATATGATCAGAAATGCCCTGGGCAACAGCATGGACCTGGTGATAAGAGAATTTGTGATGTGCGGGACCCGGGTGGCGCTGGTTTATATAAACGGAATAATTGATAAGGGTGCCTTGAGGGATAACGTGCTCAGGGCCTTAATGGTGGATACGCACACGGCGAATCCCTCTTGCTCCGGTGGTAACAGTCTGGCCGCCCAGGTAAAGGAAAATGTGCTGAGTATTGCTAATGTTAAAGAATCCGGAAAAATTGACCCAATACTCGAAGGAATTCTCGGGGCCGGCATAGTCCTGCTCTTCGACGGCGATGACACAGCACTTATCCTAAAACTTCCCGCCTTTGAAACCAGATCTATTGAAGAACCGCATACCGAATCGGTGGTAAGGGGCCCCCGGGAGGGGTTTATTGAAAATTTAATTATTAATATATCTATGCTGCGCAGGAAGATTAAAAGCCCAGACCTGCGGCTGGAACTCGTCCAGGTGGGCAGGATAACCAAAACCGATGTCTGCGTCGCCTACATCAAGGGAATTGTTAACCCCAAAATAGTGGACGAGGTAAAAAAACGCCTGAAGCGGATTGATATAGACGGGGTTTTAGAATCGGGATATATTGAAGAATTTATCGAAGATGCCCCCTTTACCATATTTCCCACCGTGGGCAACACGGAAAAGCCGGACAGGGTGGCTGCGCAACTCCTGGAAGGGCGGGTGGCCATATTCACAGACGGGACACCCTTCGTGTTGACGGTGCCTTACCTTTTTTTGGAGTCCGTCCAGACCAGTGAGGATTATTATTCCAGGCACTTTTCCAGTTCACTTTTTAGAACGTTAAGGATTTTTGCACTGATCATCACCACCGAGCTGCCCGCCCTTTATGTGGCAATTTCGGCCTTTAACCCGGAGGTACTGCCCACTCCCCTGCTGCTAACCATGGCCTCATCCAGGGAAGGGATTCCTCTTCCCGCCCTTGGTGAAGTTTTAGTGATGGGAGTAATCTTTGAGGTGCTTCGGGAAGCCGGGGTGCGCCTGCCCAGGCCCGTAGGCCAGGCGGTGAGCATCGTGGGTGCTTTGGTGATCGGGGAGGCGGCGGTTTCGGCCGGGCTGGTGAGCGCCCCGGCGGTAATCGTTACAGCTCTTACGGGCATTGCTTCATTTGTAGTCCCCTCCCAGAGCGATGCTCAAATTTTTATTAGATTCGCTTTTACTATTATGGCAGGTTTTGCCGGTTTTTTCGGGCTGTTTCTGGGGTTTGCCCTGGTGTTGACCCACCTGGCTTCCCTGCGGTCCTTCGGGGTGCCGTACCTTTCCCCGCTGGCTCCATTGAGCAAAGGAGATTTAAGGGACACTTTTACCCGCTTCCCCTGGTGGGCAATGACCGGCAGGCCCCGGGTAATCGGCTGGAAAAACCCCCGGAGGACGGGAAATGTTTCGTCCCCCAGTCCCCCCCGGGATAAGGAAAAGGAGCAGACTCACAGGTACAACGAGGGGGAAGAGTAAATGCTGGAAGACGGGAGGATATCCAACAGGCAGGCGGTTTTACTGATTGTCAGCACCATCCTGCCCACCAGCATCATGCTCCTGCCTGCCATAATATACCAGGAGGCCGCCCAGGACAGCTGGATTTCGGTTATTCTAGTGACGGCCTTCGGGATGGCGGCGGGCACCGTCATTGCTGGTTTGGGCATGTGGTTTCCGGACAAAACCATTGTCCAGTACGCCGAACTGGTGGCGGGCCGGGTCCTGGGCAAGGCCATAGGACTGCTGTATATAGCATTTTTCATTTACATCAACACTTTCATTATCAGGCAGTTTGGCGAGTTGTTAGTCACCATGTTCATGCCGGAGACCCCCCTGTTGGTTTTCCTGATCGGGTTACTAATTGCCTCCGCCTACGCCGTCCGCTGCGGGCTGGAGGTGCTGGCCAGGGCCAACGAAATAGCCCTGCCGGTAGTGCTGGGACTGATGCTTCTTGTTGCGCCCCTGATCTTTCCGGAGATGAAACTCCAATATTTAACCCCGGTATTGGAGAAAGGGATTATGCCCGTACTGAAGGGGGCTTACCCCCCGGCCCTCTTTTTTGCGGAAACCGTGGTTATGTTAATGTTTATTCCTTACGTAAACAGACCACAAAAAGTAAAAGGTACTATCTTTAAGGCCATTGTAATAGTGGGTATCTTTCAATTGCTCACCATGTTTGCCACCACCACGGTCTTTGGTCCCAGAACGGCCCGGATTCAGTTTCCAGTCCTTATTCTTGCCAGGCAGATCAGCATCGCCGAATTTATCGAGCGGGCGGAGCCTTTTGTAATGTTAATTTGGGTGCTGGGGGGATTTGTGAAAGTAGGCGTATTTTATTACTGTACCGTACTGGCCACGGCCCAGTGGTTAAATCTTAAAGAATACAAAGCCCTGGTACTGCCCACCGGGGTGCTGTTAACCACCCTTTCGGTGGTGTTATGGGGTAATGTAATGGAATTGAGCCATCAGATCACCAAACTGTTGCCTCCTGTTTTTATTCCCATTGAAGTCGGCTTGCCGCTGCTCCTCCTGGTGGTGGCCAGATTGCGCAGGCTGGGAGGAGGTGGCCAGTGAAGAGCAAAACAATCATTGCTTCCCTGGTATTCCTTATCTTTCTTTCTTCCGGCTGCTGGAACAGGGTGGAACTGGACCGAAGGGCAATTGTAGCCGGCTTCGGTGTGGATAAGGCCGGAGAGAAGGGAAAGCTTAAGGTAACCGTACAGATCGTCAAACCCGGGGAAATCAAAGCAGGGCCACAGCAGGGAGGCAGCCCTGAGGCCGTGGGGGTATACACCGGCACCGGCTACACCTTTTTCGACAGCCTCCGGAACTTGGCTATGGTTACGGGTAAAAAACTTTTTCTTTCCGAAGCAAAAATACTGGTGGTGGGGGAGGATCTGGCCAGGGATGGCATCGGCAAGGTTACCGACATGTATGAACGTGATCCCGAGCCGTCAACCCGGAACTTTCTGTTAATAGCCAAAGGTGAAGCAAAGGAAATACTGGAGACCGAGATGGGACTCGAGAAAATCTGGGCCTACGGCATTGCTAACACGGTCAAATCTATAAGGGCGCACGGGAAGGCACCTGATATAGAAATAGCAGATTTTTTGGAAACTCTGGAGAGCAAAACCACCGCCCCGGTTGCCACGGCAGTACAGGTGGTTAGTAAGGAGAAGGAGGAAGGTGAAGGAAAAGGGGAAGCAAAGGCCGGAGAGGATAAGGGGGTGCTTCCCAAAGAAATTAAAGTGTCGGGGACGGCGGTTTTCCGCCACTACAAACTCACCGGCTGGCTGGACGAAAAGGAGACCCGGGGCCTGCTCTGGGTAACCGGAAAGATAAAGAGCGGGATCATTGTGGTGCCGGCCCCGGGGGCCGAGGATAAGCTGGTGGCCTTGGAGATAATACGGGCGAAGGCTGATGTCAAGCCGGAAATGACGGACGGTGATTTAATCATGAGCGTGGAGGTGGAGGAAGAGGGCAATCTGGGCGAGGAGCAGCCGGACTCGGTGGATATCGCCAAGCCCGGTGTTCTGGAAGAACTGGAGAAGAGGAAAAAAGCAGTCATAGAAGAAGAGATCATTGCCGCCGTGGCCAAGGCCCGGGAACTGAACGCGGATATCTTCGGCTTTGGAGAGGCTGTGCACCGGAAGTACCCCGGGGAATGGAAACAGATGGAAGCCAATTGGGATGAAATATTTCCCACCCTGGAAGTGAATTTGGCAGTGGACGCCAAAATAAGGCGAACCGGAAAAATCAGCAAACCCGCAGAGCCTGAGCCGTAAAATTTATCTTTAACGTAGCAACTCTATGAAGTAATAATATTTATAAAGGTGGTTACATTGATGTTTCTCGACATCTTGCTGCTTACCTTGTCGCTGGTGGTCATCATCCTGATTGACGTGCCGCGACTGGTTCGTCTGGGACTCTGGCGGGAGTTTTGGGCTTATTTAATAATACTGGTCATGGGTTATACCCTGGCCTTCCTGAGGGTGTTCAAGGTGATATATCCCTAAATGTATGGCAATAGTTTGTCATAATTATCTAAACCAGTGAAAGGGTATAACCTTCGTTTAAAGAAATTAATGATAATCAATTAATTTATTCCATGAAAAAAATTGCGGAGTTGTATCAAATGCCTGTTATTAATTTAGAAAAAAACACGGTAGTATCCAATCCAAAATTGTGGACTCTTGATTTCGTGCTCATTTGTTTATCATCTTTCACGGTCTGTCTAACTTTTCACAGCCTGATACCTACATTGCCCATGTATATACAGGAGTACGGCGGTTCAAAGGGAATGGCAGGTTTGGCCATAGCCGCTCTCACCGTTGCCGCAGTTGTTATTCGGCCGGTTACCGGTTGGGCTCTGGACAGATATGGACGCAGGGCTATTTTGATTACAGGCCTTTTAACCTTCCTGATTCCTTCCCTGGTTTATACTTTGATGCTTCCTATCATCCCCCTGCTTTTTTTCCGCTTCCTCCAGGGTTTTGGCTGGGGAATCGGCACCACATCGCAAGCAACGGTAGCCTCGGACGTTATTCCCAGGAGCAGGTTGGGGGAGGGGTTGGGATTTTATAGCCTGGCAGTCAGCATTTCATTAGCAATGGCACCCGCTATCGGTTTGTGGATGGTGGACCGCTTTTCCTTTCGTGTTTTGTTCATCGTCGGTTCTCTGTTGACCATGGCTTCTTTGTTTTTGGCACTGGTGATCAAATATCCCAAACTGGAGGCTACGAATCAAAAATCAAAACTGGTTTTCATGGAAAAGCTGGCTCTTCATCCCTCGGTGATCATCCTTTTGACAACAACCACCTATAGCTCATTGCTTTCATTTCTCGCTTTGTTTGTTCAACAAAAAGGGATGTCCACAGCCGGGCTGTTTTTCACTGTCCTGGCTATCACCATGCTTGTTTCCAGGCCTTTGGCGGGAACCATCGTGGACAGAACAGGGCGCAGCGGATATGACCTGACCGTTTTTTCAGGTCTCGCGACTATAATCGCTTCGATGATTATTGTCGCCCAGACATCTTCTTTGTGGCAATTGATAGCCGGAGGGATATTGTTCGGCATCGGATTTGGCTCCGTTCAACCGACCATGTTGGCTCTGTGTATTAATAGCGTTCCCTCCGTTAGAAGAGGTGCGGCAAATGCCACCTATTGGACAGCATTTGATATTGGAATCGCTTTCGGTTCGGTTCTTTGGGGAATCATAGCCAATTATTTCGG
Organism: uncultured Desulfocucumis sp.; assembly: GCA_965543975.1. Classification (GTDB taxonomy): domain Bacteria; phylum Bacillota; class Desulfotomaculia; order Desulfotomaculales; family Desulfocucumaceae; genus Desulfocucumis. Next base: position 5,634 of record CBEULQ010000089.1, read on the forward strand.
TTATGTGGTCATGTTTTATCTAAATATTGTTCCACCACTGCTGGCATTGCTGGTCTATTGTACGTCTGGCAAACCGCTCTCTACAAACCGACCGGCTTCAGGCGGCAGAGGAAGTGGCGAAGGACCCGGGGTTCATAAGTGAATTCCAATCCTTTGATCTGCTCACGGCGCTGCCAGATTTTCTCCAGGGCGTCCACCACCACATCCATGTGGCGATCAGTGTAAACCCGGCGGGGAATCGTCAAACGCATAAATTCGACACCTGCTTTTTTTTGCTTGCCGGTCTGGGGATCCCGTCCCAGGAGCAAAGAACCTACCTCCACGGCCCGGACGCCGGCTTCTATATATAGTTCGTTAATCAAGGCCTGAGCCGGGAATTCTTCGGAGGGTATGTGGGGCAGGAATTTGCCGGCGTCCACAAAGACCGCGTGGCCGCCCACCGGCCATTGTATGGGGATGTCCCGTTTGCGCAACTCTTCGCCCAGGTATTCAACCTGGCCGATTCGGCTTTCCAGGTAATCCACATCCAGACCCTCATGCAGGCCCACAGCCAGGGCTTCCATATCCCGGCCGGAAAGACCGCCGTAGGTAATGAAGCCTTCCATGGGCACACAGGATGCGCTGGCCGCCTGATGCAAATGCTGATCGTTTTTGATGGCGATCAAACCGCCCATGTTGACAATAGCGTCTTTTTTAGCGCTCATTGTTAGAGAATCACCCAGGGCATACATTTCGCGGATGATCTCTTTGATGCTCTTATGTGCATAGCCCGGCTCCCGCTTTTTTATAAAGTATGCATTTTCAGCAAAACGAGCTGAGTCAAAATTGATTTTAATCCCGTATTGGTCTGCAATCTGCTTGACGCCGCGGACGTTTTCCATGGAAACCGGCTGGCCGCCGGCCGAGTTGCAGGTTACCGTGACAATGATAAAGGCAATGTTTTCAGGCCCTTTTTCCTTGATGAAGTTTTCCAGCCCGTCCAGGTCAAAGTTTCCTTTGAAAGGAACTTCTTTTTGGGTATCGAAGGCTTCCCCGGTCACTAAATTGATGGGAATGGCTCCGTTGAGTTCAATCCAGGCCATGGTGGTGTCAAAATGCATGTTGCCCAGCACATATTGGCCTTTTCTTTTGATAAGGTGGGGGAACAATACCTGCTCCGCCCCACGGCCCTGGTGCGTGGGGATAACATATTCGTAATCGAATATATCTTTAACGGCGTCTTTCACCTTATAAAAGGATTTGCTTCCCGCATAAGCCTCATCGCCGAGCATCAGCGCTGACCACTGGCGATCGCTCATGGCCCCGGTGCCGCTGTCGGTCAATAAGTCGATGTAAACGTCTTCGGATTTCAAAGCAAAAGGGTTATAGCCCGCTTCCTGCAGCGCCTCTATTCGCTTTTCTCTGGGAATCATGCGAATGGGCTCAACCATTTTAATGCGAAAGGGCTCGGCTTTTCTCATGATAAATCCCCCCTGTATAATAGTTTATGCTCCGCAATAATGGTGCCAACTATTCTTGGGCTTTTTACCGGACTCTTCAAGGCTGCAGTAGACCTCTGAAAAGAATCCTTGTCAATTTTTCTTATCAGCGAATAAAAAGTTTATCATGCTTGAAAAAAGAAAAAGAGCGTTGACGTGAACCAACGCTCCCGGGTTTACAAAAATATTCGCTGAACTTGGATGGGCTGCTTTAATCGGGACAAATACCATAAGCTTTCATTTTGTTTAAGATCGTTGTGTTGGATACTCCCAGCGCTTTCCCGGCTTGTCTGGATGACGGGTACACCTTTAATACTTCTAAAAGCACCTGCTTTTCTACCTCGCCGACAATCTCCTTTAAAGTAGGCCATTGAGTGCAGTTGGGCATATTTACCTTGAAAACCTCTTGATATGGTCTAAACTTCTCTTTTTCGCCGGTGATATCTGTCCATTCCACCAGGTGACGGGGTTGTATTTCATTTATGTCCACCAAATTGATCAAACGTTCCAAAGCATTTTCCAACTGCCGGACATTTCCCGGCCAGGACTGGGCCATTAACAAGACCATGCTCTCCCTGGAGAGCCGGACTTCCGGCTTGTTTAATTACAGAGATATTTTACGGATCAAATGTTGGGCAATGAGGGGGATGTCTTCCGCCCT
>CBEULQ010000090.1:0-7731 GCA_965543975.1 uncultured Desulfocucumis sp.
TGCAAGGTTGTCCACTCCGGCAATAGGCCTGTTTTCCACCTGGGGACCAATTGACACCTGAACCCCTCCGCTCATCTCATAAACTCAACTCAAATCTTTGTTGGGCTTTGCGTCCAAAGTAACACAATTAGTTAGGGTAAAAGATCCTATTACTTATTTAGGAAAAAAGTCCCAGATCATTCCGAAAAAAAAACATCTTTTTTTTAGGCCTCCCAGGAACACTAAAGAACCACTTCCCGGGATGACTTGTCTTTGCCTTCACCTTTGTAGTAGTAATAATAGCGGTAGTCCTCACCCTGCATTTTCACCTCGTTCAACACCACCCCGATGATCCTGGCGCTGGCCTTCTCCAACTGGGCTTTGGCGTCCTTGATCATGTCAATTCGTGTGACACCAGCCTTGACCACCAGTACCACCCCGTCCACAAAGGGAGCCAGCACGGCAGCGTCGGTAACAGCGATGACCGGCGGCGCGTCGATTAACACTATGTCGTACATCCCGGCAGCCTTTTCAAGAAAGGATTTCATCTTTTGCGACCCGAGTAGTTCTGAGGGGTTGGGCGGGATCGGGCCGCTGGGCAAAAACCACAGCCCTTCCACCATCGTGGAGCGAACAACATCGGAAATCTCCAGATCCTGCACCAGCAGGTTGGTAATGCCACGGTGATTGTCCGTCTCAAATTGTTTGTGCTGCACCGGTTTGCGCAGGTCACAGTCCACCAGCAGTACCCGGCTTCCGGCCTGGGCCATAACCACGGCCATGTTGGCCGACACGGTGGATTTACCGTCCGCGGGACCGGCGCTGGTAGTCATGATGGTGCGATATGGCCGGTCGAGGGCCGAAAAGGATATATTTGTGCGCAGCGTCCGAAAGGCTTCTGCTACTGGAGCTTTTGGACTTACGTGGGCAAAAAGCTTTCTCTCTCCGTTTTTACTACTGGACATTTTACCGTACCTCTTTTGCTTTATTTTCTGGCGCGAGCCTCGGCTAGCGGAATCATCCCCAGGACGGGTAGGTCCAGATGCTGGGCCACATCCTCGGGAGTTTTGATGGTGTTATCCAGGAGCTCCAGCACGAAGGCCAGCGCCACCGAAGCCATCAGCCCCAGAACGAAGGCCACGGCCATATTCAGCATTTTCCTCGGCTTCACCGGCTCAACCGGAGCCATGGCCGGGGAGACCACCACCATACTGGTGCTGCCCAGGTCAATAGAGCGGGCAATCTGGGTCTGGGTACTCTTGTCCGCCAGGAGTATCCTGGTATCGTCCAACCGCTTCACTTCGGCCTGAAGCCGGTCCTGTTTGGTCTTCTTATCGGTAAGCTCCGCCTGGAGTTGGTCGATCTGCTCTTTTAAAGAAATCATTACGCCGCGGGTGCCGGTTACCTGTGCTTCTTTTTCAGCTAGAGCCGCTTTTTTGTCATTCAACTTTTCAGCCAGGGAGGTATAGGCCGGGTTGATTTCCTCGCTGGACACCACCTTACCCTGAAGCTGGTCGTACTTCTGCACGCTGATGGTCTTCGGGGTGGTGGTCAGGCTCTCTTCCAGGCGGCCCTTCGCCGCCGCCAGCTGCTGCAACTCCACCTCGGCGCGGGTTAGCTCGGACTGGAACTCATTCAAATCCTGGGACTTTGCTGTTAACTCTTGTTGCAGGTAGGTAACACCGCGCGGCTGGGAGTCAAACTTTTTCAATTCCTCGGTAGCTTTTGTCAGCTCTTTTTCCGTAACTCCCATCTGGTCCTGGATGAACTTGACGGAACGTTCCATCTGCTCCTGGTTTTTCTCCGAGATAAGCTCCAGGAACTCCTGGCTTAGGGTATTGGCAATATCGGCGGCCAGGGCCGGGTCGGTATTGTTCACCGTAACCTCGATGAGGTTGGAATCTTTGGCCGCGGTGGCATTGATCTGCTGAGCCAGGTTGCGGGTGGTGTAATCCCGTTCGGCCAAATCCAGCTTGTCAATCACCCGCTGCAACAAGGCCTCGCTCTTCGCCTGGCCCACGTAGGTATTCATGGTCAGAACGGGGATACGGGAGATTGTGTTAACGATGGAGTCCAAATCATCCCGCTGGCTTATCATTTGTTGTTTGTCCGTCGCCTGGGTAACCAGGAGCAGGGTCTTGGCCTCGTAGACCGGCGGCAGGACGAAAAAGCTCAGAATGCCGCTGGTTAGGACGGCCAGCAGGGTAATCAGGGCGATTAGAACACGCCGCTTTTTAAGTATTTTTAAATAAACACGCAAGTCAATTACTTGTTCATCTATTTCAGTAACATTGTTATGATTGCTCAACTTACTGCCTCCATACTGCTTATTTCGCAATGGCCGCTACGCCACGGGGACGGTTCCATCGTCTTCCCTTCGGCCCTTCGCACGCTTCGGGGACGCTCGAACCGTCCCCATGGCTCCGCTGCCTCCATGTCGGAATAACTCTTATAATGTCATAATCGGATAAATGCCTGTCGTTCTAAAGGGTAATATTTGCACTTTAGTAATGGTAATTTATTCCTCCTTATCAATGCAACGCCAAGAGCTCGTTGTACTGCTTTTCAAAAGTAGGCTCCTGCCGCGACAGAGCATCTATGATGCCTTTGGCCTGCTGTTCCTCGCCAAGTTTTGACAGGGCCACAGCCAGCCATAGCCGCGCTTCTGTTCCCACGTCTTTATAACCGGCCAGCGTCTGCAGAACCTGCCTCGCTTCTTCGTACTGACCAGACAGGTAGCGGGCCTGTCCGACGGCCAAATTCACAACCGGGGTAGGAGGCAGGGGATCTCTTTTTACATAGTGGCTGGCGCGGGCCTTTATTTCATCGTTCTTTTCTTTCATCATCTGTGACAACATCAGGACTCTTTCAATATATTTTTCAGACCGGGCAGCATCGCCCCGCTCCATGTGGTAACGGGCAGCGGTGATGCAGGTCCGGCCCAGAATTTCGTAATTAGACGACAGTAAGGGGTTAGTCTGCAAAAGATTTTCGCTTTCCTGGACCGCCGGGTCGAACTCCTCCAGCATTAGATAAACGTTGACCATGGCTGCGCGCACCGGAGAGTTATAAGGCTCAGCCTTCACGGCCTCCCCTGCGTACTCCAGCGACTTGAAGCGGGCTGCTGCGTCGTCGCGGCTGATTGCCCGGACGGCATATACCTGTGCCAGGTCACCTGCGTAGCTTGCTGTGAAGGGGTCGCGGCGGCGGGCGTCCAAATAGTACCTTTCGGCGGTGTCCAGATCTTTATTCATCACGGCACGGGCTCCCATGGCGCCGTACTTGCCGGCGGCGTAAAGGCTGGCCGCCGGGATAAAGAGAAGGGCCGCTCCCACAGTGGCCGCCAGGGCGGTAATGGCCAGTTTCCGCCCGCCGGGAAGGTTTGCGCCAGCGTTTTCGTCTTTGGCGATGAGACCATCACCGGCACGCACCGCGCCGAAGAATGTCCACAACAGTATGCCCAGGGCCCCCAGGGACAGGTCAAAGTCAATGGCACTGTGAATACCCAGGATGAAGGCGACCACGGCCACGGCCCACAGGGACATCCAGGCGCCGCCCTCGCGCCCGGTCCTGCGCCATAGCCTGACCACCAGCCAGATAAAGCAGCCCCACAGGGCCAGGACGGAGAGCAACCCGATGGCGCCGGCCTCTACAAGAGTTTGGGCGAAATAGTTGTGCGCCTCGGTGGTCCAGTACAGGCTTGACTGGTATTGGTGGTACAGGGCGTTCCACGCCCCTCCGCCGGCCCCGGTAAGGGGATGGTCGGCGGCGATGCGCAGAGCGTCCCGGGTCATTTCGAAACGATCGGGCAGGGTGGTATCACCGGTGGCGATGGTCTCCACCCGGCGGGCTACATGGGACGGCAGCACGGCAGCCAGCGCCGACGGCAGCGCAACAGCAGCGTAAAACAGGTAAAAAACCGCTACAAAACCCATGTAAGCTAGACCTCCCAGGGCTACGGCGCGGCGGGTACGGTCCTCGATTCGCTCACCGCCAAGCCAGAGGCCCAGCCGGTGGTAGGCGTACTGTATGAACAGCGTCGCTGCTGCCAGAAGTAAAAGAAACACCATAGCCTGATGGCCGTTGCCAGCCATTGCCCTGGGCAGGAAGAGGCGGGCGGCAACCAGGCCGCAGCCCATAAAGATAACCATATGGTAAGCTGCGCGCCAGCGGTAGGCGGCGGGTAGACCGGCAAAGAGTGCGGCAAAACCCACCGGGTATAGAATCCAGCCTCCCCGGGACTGGGTACCCAGGATCACCACCAGCAGGAGAAAGTTCCCCAGGGCGTAGAGCATCTTGGGCAGGGGCCTATCGGATTTGACGGACAGGGCCAGGCCCACCAGGTTCAGTACGGTGAGGTAAATAGCCAAGGCATTCTTATACTGCATGGTGGACATGATGATACCGTTATCATAGGCGCCGGGCAAGTTGAAGTAACCCGCGGCTGCGGCCAAGCCAATAACCGCAACCCCCACCGCCGCGGCAAAGCTTACCGAAAGCAAGCGGTCCAGGTCCCGTTCTTCCCGGACCGCCCGGATAACGATCCAGTAAACCATGAAGTAGTTGACGATCTTTAAAAGCTCTCCCACCGCCGGGCGCATGTGCACAGCCGTGAACAGGGAGAGTGCGTAGACTGCTATAAGGGCCGCCACGGCATAGTCCAGGGGGAGACACAGGAAGGACACCTCCCGGCGAAGCACCTGGTCGTACCAGGCCAGTGCGAATACTGCCGCGGTAAGCATGTGAATCTCTAACAGTTCGGGCTGAAAGAAGAGTCCACGCATAAAGGGGGAAGAAAATAGGATGATAAAAAACCCTCCTATAAAGAAGGGGCGTAGATTAAGGTAAAGGATAGGTTGGAGATCGGGTGACGGTTTTGTCTTTACTGTCTTCGCCATGCTTAACACTCATTTACAAAAAATTTAATACAAACTTAATATTAATGACAAAAGTAGTTACTTTTACATATACAGTTGCATTTCGACAGAAAAACCACTTTTTCCTTCTTGTTCTGTAAAAAATATCATTTTTATCTATATCGCGTGCTTGAAACATAAATAGCCCCCGCTGCCGTTGCCGGCACCGGGGGCTATTATAGAAACTACCTGTTAACTTTCTTTACAGTGCGCCGATGGATGTCAGCATGTGCTTGAGCATGACCACGGCCTCAGCCCGGGTAGCATTAGACCCCGGAGCAATGAGGTTGGCGGACCGCCCCTTCATAATGCCCTCCTTGACAGCCGCTGCTGCAGCATCCTTGGCCCAGTCGCTGATTTCACCGGCGTCGGAGAAGCCGGCCAGCAACGAACCGGTCTCAGCCGGAGTCAGGGTGACAGTCTTGCCGCTGTAAGCCATCGCCTTGGCGATCATAGCAGCGATTTCCTGGCGGTTAATGAGCTGTTCGGGACGGAATGTACCGTCCTCATAACCCTTCACCAGCCCAGCCTTGGCCGCTGCGCCCACCGCGCCGGCAAACCAGTCGCTTTGCTTCACGTCGGCAAACCGCCCGGCGGCGCCCTTGTCCTCAGCGAGGTTCAGGGAGCGCTGCAGGAATGCCGCAAATTGCGCTCTGGTCACGTTCATTTCCGGTCCGAAGGTGGTGTCGGTCATGCCGCTCACCACGCCTTTGGCGGCCATCAACTCCACGTCAGCCTTGGCCCAGTGACCGGACATGTCGATAAAGGTCTTCTGGAAGGCCATGACGGCGTACTTACTGAAGTGCTTAAGCGCCACGGTAACTACCTTGGCCGCCTTGTCCACCTTGCCGCCAACGTAATCCCAATCCTTGGTGGTCTCGTTGAGGTGGTAAACACCAAGCCTATTCTCGGATACGCCGGCCAGCTTGGCCGGATCGTAAGGCAGGTTGACCGTAACGGCCTTGCCGAAGCTGTGAATGCCGCCCTTATCAGCGTCACCAACAAGCACTCGTATGTTCAGCTCATAGACATTACCCGCTATCTTCAGCGCGGTACCATTGACGCCAGCGACCTGGCTTTCAGCCACCTTGTTGATCTCGAACTTCACCGTGGCATTCTGCCCGGCAAAAGAAGCGAGGTCGAGGGCTCCCGGCGGGAAGGTCAACTTCACGTCACCAAAAGCTACTTCCACATCCTTCTTGGCTTCGAAGATCTTTGTGAGTTGCTCCGCAGCAACCGGTACCGCCACCGTAGTTACGGTTTCGGAAGCCGGTACAGACAGTTCCACCTTGGTGGCTGCCGGATCGGCAACGATGGCGTCTACCTTGGCTGTATCCACGGTTAGCGTAGACGTGTTACCCGTGGTGTTTACAGTGCCGGTGGTGGTTGTAGTGGTTGTAGTGGTTGTAGTGGTTGTTGTTCCACCGCCACCGCCACCGCCGCCACCGCTGGGTGGAGGATTCTCCAGGTCCAGGGTAATGGAAGCGAGCTTAGTGCTACTGCTGTAAACATTGAAAGTATAGTCATTGTTAGAACTTACATTCAACGCGGAACCGTATACCCACGTGTAAATTAGCTGGTAGACACTGTACACCGTACCGTACACCACTTTATATGTGGCGCTGGTGACGTTTTGGGCGGATACTTGCCCTACTCCTACTAATTCCAGCAGGATGTCGTTGAAAGAACCATCCGTCAGCACCTGTACGGTCAGAGTCACCTGCTTGCCGTCCGAACTGGTTTGCACATTGGCGCTGGTTCCCTGCCAGTTGCTATTCTTGTCAATTACTTTCACTGGCACGGATTCAGTTGCCTGCTGCTGCAAATTGTTGTCCAGCGTCGGGGTAATAGCGGCCGCAGCGGGAAACGCGCCGAAGGTCAGGGTGACCAGGAAGGCCAGGAACACTACCAAAGAAATGTTACCGACCAGAATGCGGTTTCTGTATAAAATGCCCATTTCCTTGTTTCACCTCCTTCCCCGGCAGGTTGCGATGGGGCCTGTGCCGCTGCAAAGCAGGGACAAATCACCCAATCATACGTATATTAACACTTGCAGGAAGAGGTTGGCAATAGGATCTTTGTACTAAATGTCTAAACAACTCCCCTGGTGTAAATAAATCCCGCATCTTGCCGGGTGAACCGGGTAGAAATTTAATTATTCAGTCAGTTTGCTTGCATACAATTATCTTGAGAACAGCCTTTTGAAGAAACCCCGCAGAGCGGGACGGATTTCTTTAGGCCCTGTGCTGGCAATGGCCTCGCCCTTCACCACCCGCTGCGGATTGTCCCTTACCAGACGGCCCGCCTCCTTCGCGCCCAGGCGTTGAGCGACCTCTCTCAACGCTTTTGCAATTACCGGTGCCCTGCCGTTGGGGGAGTGTCCATCAGAGGCCATGAAGTGGGCGCAGCCGTGTTCCAGGAAAAGCCTTGCAGCGGCGGCAGCCCTGGAGCCAAAGAGGCCGGTGAAGCTGCCGGCTGTGATTTGCGACAGGGTGCCCCGGTTTATCAGGTCGTACAGCAATGAAGGTTCTTTTGTGAAACCAGCGTTCCTCTCAGGATGGGCAATGACGGGAACGACACCCTGCAGGAGCAGTTCGTAGACCACCCTGCCGGTGTAATGGGGAATAAGGGAGGAGGGGAGCTCCACCAGCAAGTAGCGACCACCGTCATTCAGGGTCAGAAGATCGCCCCGGGCCATGCGCTCCGGTAGGTCGGGCTCTATGCGGTACTCTGCTCCGGGCAGAATTTTCAGAGGCAGCCCTTCCCGTACTACAATGCCGTTGAATTGCTCCACAGCCTCAAGGATCACTTCCCTGGAGTTGGGGTAAAGGCCGCT
>CBEULQ010000091.1:0-7728 GCA_965543975.1 uncultured Desulfocucumis sp.
ACATCAACCAGCTTCTTACCCTCAAAATTAAAGCGGGATACCGATGGCTTTAATATAGCGGGAAATATATCCCAGCCATAAACTTGTTCACTTTCGAGAGGTGAAAAAAGTGTATAAGGTACATTTAAACCAGCCTTTACTGCTGCCTGGATCATTAATTTCTTGTTAAAAAATATATTAAGTCTTTCAGGCTCTATGTACGGGTAAAAATAAAACTCACGCAGATGATCTTGATAAAGGGAAACAATATACGCATATAAATCCTCAGCAAGAAAAAGAACTGGTTTATTTAGCTGCATTTGGCCGTATTTAATTAACCAATTAACAAATGCTTCATGATCATGGATAGGATTTGGAACAACGTAGCACTCTTTAACGTAACGTGATTTGAAATTGGCACACTCTGCCGGGTTAAGCGCAACTATGGGAATACCGGCCACCCCTAAGGAAAAAATATGGCCATACCCGGAAACAGTTCCGGCAGGATAAACAACTGCTTTTGATTTTCGTATTATTTCCGTGCCACGATCAGTCATCCCGAAAAACCGTCCTTACCGTTTCAATCACATCATCAACATCTTTATCCGTCAATTCCTTTGTATTCTGTTTCTATAGCGCGGGCACAGCCTTCAATAACCTTTGAGGTTATACCGGCAGGCGATATCCATTAAAGCTTCCATATTACACGGGCGGCATGCAAAGTAAACCGGTAGAATCGCACGTGTTCTGGAAGTAATTCTTTTAATAAACAGCTCTTTAAACCTACAGATAGTGTCAGTATATGTTGAAGTCAAATCAGGCGTGTTCATAGAAAGTATTCTTGTTTTTTTTAAATCCTGCCCCGTGTGTCCAGGAAAATTATTAAGGAGGTGGATTTTTTTCTTTAATTCAAAGACGCTTATCAGGGCATCAGGGGGGATATAGCAAATTGGCTTGTGCTGCTTCGGGAAATGAACAAATTTTAGGTTTTGGCTGTAACATAGATGTTTGATTTTACGTAAAATAACAGGAATCGATTTATATGACTTAAAAGCTGTCCGGGGGGAGGAAGATGATTTTGTAGCAGCACTTATTGAAGCTGATGATGCGAAATCAGTGAATTTTGAGGTGATGAGGATTGAAAGTGCTGTTTCTCCCCACAGCTTCTTTAAAGGACCCCGGCAGCCGGTACAGGGTGTACCAGTACCTGGATTACCTGCGAAGACAGGGGATCGTTGCCCATTGTAAGGCTGGTATGTCTGATTTTGTCTATACCAGGTTCGCCCCTTACAAGGGTTTATTGGCGAAGGCTATTTTTTTTGGGCTCAGGGCATTATCCCGTTTCCTGGCTTTATTCATAATATGGCGTTACGATGTTATATTTATCCATCGGCTGGCACTGCCGCATGTTTACCCTTTTCCTGAAATGCTGCTCTGCACTGTTGCCAGACTGTTGGGTAAAAGAATCTTTTTCGATTTTGATGATGCAATTTTCACAACCTACACTCACCGCAGAAGAACTCTGGCAGATAAATTCACCGACACCAAAAGAGTGGCCCGGATCATTGCCCGGTGCGATACTGTCATTGCCGGTAACTCCTACCTGGCTGCATATGCCCGGACTTATAACAATAATGTAGTCATTATTCCGACCACCATCGATATGACCAGATATCCGTCTAAACAAGTTGTACACAAAAACCCGGGCGAACCATATGTGATCGGCTGGATTGGCACGCCCAGTACACTGCCATATCTTAATATCTTGAAACCTGTCTTTCAACAAATTGCTATAAAACACATAATTTTAATACGTATTATCGGTGGGCAAGATTATGTTTGTCCCGGGGTTAGGGTAGAGCACCTGCCGTGGTCGCTGCAAGAGGAGGTTTCTCAAATTCTTACCTTTGACATCGGAGTAATGCCCCTTAGCCAAAATGAATTCGATCGGGGAAAGTGCGGATTAAAGCTCCTCCAGTACATGGCCGCAGGTATTCCCGCAGTTGCCTCGCCCGTGGGAGTCAATTCCGAAATTGTAACTGACGGAGTAAATGCCTGCCTGGCCGCATCCCAGGAAGAATGGGTGGAAAAACTTTGTGATTTGATTGAGTCAGTACAACTGCGCCTGGAGATGGGACGGCGGGGGAGAGAAACCGTCGAGCGCCGTTATTCCATAGAGGCTAACCTGCCCAGGTTAATAGAAGCTCTCAGAGGGTAAAGATATCGCCATGGTGGTAGAGAAAAATGGCCAAACAGCGCCTGTCCGTAGCGATGTGTACTTATAACGGTGCCCGGTTTTTAGGGGAACAACTGGACAGCATTGCTGCGCAAACCCGCCGGCCGGACGAACTGGTCATTTGCGATGACTGTTCTCCGGATTCTACGGTGGAGGTTATTGAAGCTTTTAGATCTAAGGCTGCTTTTCCGGTATTTTTAACCATTAATAAAAAAAAATTGGGGTCAACGAAAAATTTTGAAAATGCTATCGGTTTATGTACAGGAGATATTATCGCTTTGTCCGACCAAGATGACGTATGGCAGCCAAAAAAACTAATGCTTATTGAGGCGGAATTCTTGAAGTCCCCCGGTGCCGGGCTGGTATTTACGGATGCCGAGGTGGTTGATGAATCTTTGCGGCCTATTGGTTATCGGCTGTGGCAGTCCAAGGGTTTCAACCAGGTCGAACAGGAAAAAATCTATAAGGGAAAAGCTGTTCAGGTATTGCTTAAACATAATGTCGTGACAGGAGCCGCCATGGCTTTCAGAGCAGAGTTCAGGGAGTTGTTTATGCCCATTCCCCCGAATTGGGTGCATGACGGATGGATTGCCCTGATAATTGCCGCCTGTGCGGATTTGGCTATGATTCATGAGCCGCTGATTCAATACAGACAGCATTTAAATCAACAAATAGGAGCGGCTAAAAAAGGATTTATAAAGCAGTTGGCCATGGCACACCGGACGGAGCCAAACACTTACTTCAACCAATTAAATAGATATGAGGTTGCCCGTGACCGGCTGTTGGCTAATATTATTGCCGTCCATAATCATAAATATATTTCACAACTTGAAGCCAAGATGGATCATCTAACAGTACGCGGCAATATGTCAAGGGGAAAACTCCGGCGTTTGTTTTTAGTTTTAAAAGAACTAATTTCTTTTCGTTATCATTATTTTTCCTGCGGATGGAAAAGCGCGGCAAAGGACATTTTATTTAATTAAGTAAAAAGAAGGTTTAAAAAATACCGCTGCCGTTACATAAAAAAATCCTGCACCAACTGGCGCAGGATTTATTATTGGTGCGTCCGGCATAGGAGCCGCCCCTAGGGTGCAATCAACAAAACTTTCGTGCCCAAACCGTCATTCGGCCTGTTTGACCTAAGAGACTTAAAACATAAGCCAACGGATAGAGTAAATAATTCCTGAGCTTGGATTTTTGGGGAAAATCAACAAAAAAGTTTGTGAACTTATTATTATACCCATGGTCCTGAAGGACATAGCCAAAACTGGCAAACAGATTACTAAGCACTCGATGGTGAAATACTCGTTCAATTTGCCAACCGCCTTGTTCTAGAACCTTTTGCAAAGTTTTTGGAGTGTAATGGTAAAGATGATTTGGTAAATGCAGGGAATACCAGCAGTCTTTAAAAAGACTAAACTCTAATGCAGCAGCGTTAGGCGTGGAAATGGCCAGCCAGCCCCCGGGATGTACCCATTTAGCCAGTTTCCGGAGTGCCAAAACGGGATCGTGTAAGTGTTCAAGAACCATCCACCCCACCACTAGATCGTACAACTGTTGCGGCTCCGGTGCCTCTTCCAGGGAGCCTGCATGAACATGGTAACCTAATGCGCGCGCATTTTCGGCAGCTTGAGGTGAAAACTCAATTCCTTCAACTTTCCATCCTTCTGCCGCCATTCGATGCATAAAGGCCCCGGAGGCGCACCCGATTTCAAGCATACGTCCTGGTTTGGCCGGGGGCAGGCGATTGGTATTAAACTGGAAAACTTGATGGACAATGCGCTTGGACAATGGGCGAGGGTTGCAGTGAAGACGGTCTGCAGTTATTTTAGTGCCTTGATACGGACCATAAGTGTCGGGATAGTAGAGCCCGATGGTTTTCGGAGTCGGACGCGGGTTTGTCCGTATAAGCCCGCAAGTACTACAGCGAACCACCAGAAACTCCCCTGGAAGTCCGTGCAGCCGGTCGCGCCCTTTAAGGATTATTTCATCTTCTCCCCTACAACCAAGCGGGCAGGGTTTTGACTCTAATTCAATGTTATTCAGCATGAACCGTTCACCCTTTTTAGTCAGGATTCTTGGAGCCGCTCCCGGAGATGCCTGGATATGGCTATTAGAAATAAAAAAACATTAAAAAAATAGTAAAGAGTGGTACCTGCGGCGATGCCAGTCACTCCCCAGATAAAAAAACCGGCAATTTTAAAACCAATCCCCAAGGTATAACCAATTACGCCAATCCTGGTTGGTACTATAGTGTTGCCTTTAGCATAAAAGCTTGCGGACAAGATTAGGCCTATGGCGCCACCTATCCACACGCCAACCAGTGCAATCAAGAGCCGCCATAGCATTAAAACTTCAGCTTCCCCAAAACGGTTATGGCCGAACAAGAGTGCCAGAAGTAGCTGGCCTGCCAGCAAGATACACACAAAAACCGTCCCCGTAATTCCTAGTACCCATAATAAACGGCTGCGGATGATTGCACGAAAGGACTGCCAATCTCCATTGCTTGCTTTCTGGGCCAGCAGCGGTACCATTGGTGAGGTCACGGCCTTATTAAGAATCTGATTGCCTGCGGCATAAATCTGCTGAGCCAGGTGCAGCAAAGAAAGTCCGCCCGTCAAGGTCATAGATGCTAAAAATCGGTCGATAAGCTGGTCGGACTTGTAATAAATAGTACCCAGTAACAGCGGACGAAGCCGTTTCCACGCCTCCTTAACAGCTCCACTGTGCCAGTCCGGTTTCCGGTATGAGCCCATCCCGGGAAGCAATAAAATTGTTTGGATAGCAACTTTCAATACCATTGCCCAAGCGGCCAACGTGATACCAAAGCGCGGCAAACCCCATAACAGGAATGCGAAACCGCAGGCTGTGGCCAGTATGGTGATTATTTCTACGAAAACAAACTTTTGCCGGGCGTGATTGACGGATAGAAGCACGGCATTAAGCGCCATGAAAACCATGCTTATCAATTGAATTCGAGTCAGGGATATGGTCAATAACTTGGTACTGGTATTAAAACCCGGCACCGTCAACGGTACCCAGGTTCCGGCGGTAACAAAAAGTACTGTTGCGATTCCGCCAAACAAAAGGCCGATCCCCTGAAAGAAACACCAGGCATCCTGTTGAAAAGACGGCACATCCTCGGTGGCCAGCAGCGGCACCAAAACATGCGTTAAGGATCCACTAACAACAGCCAGTACCAATTGAGGGACTACCATGCCTGCAAATAGGGCATCTGTTTCTGCACCTGGACCAATTGTTGTGACAACATACCATTGGTAAATAAAAGTCAGGAGAATATTTATGCCGGCAAGGAGGCTCAATATTAATGCAGTTCGCATTTACCGCCCACCCGCAACTTGCTCGTATAATCTCTCGTACCGGGTAACAATTAGCGGCAGGTTAAAATGCTCCTCAACGCGGTGCCTGGCTGCAGACCCCAATCGGCTTCTGCCTTCAGGCCCGAGCTCAAGCAGTTCGCGCCAACACTCTGCCAGAGCCTGGGGATTCCTGGGAGGCACAACCCTGCCCGTTTCGCCTACTATCATGGCAGAATCCCCCACATCCGTCACTACGCAGGGCACGCCACAGGCCATGGCCTCGCCAATAACGTTGGGGAACCCCTCGCTGTTTGAGGAGGAACAAGCGATGTCCAGGGAGGCGGTAAGCCGCGGGATATCCTCTCTCCTCCCCAAAAGGTGACAACGGGTTTGGATGCCGGCCGTTTTGATCCATTCGACTAACTCAGGATTCTCCCAAGTGACCCCATCCCCACAGAGGAGGAAATGCACATCGGGTAAACAGGCGTGAAGATGGGCTGCGGCACGGATAAAATTGTTATGGTCTTTGAGCGGGTTGAAGCGGCCTACCAGACCGATGAGCGGAGCCTCCCCGGGAATGCACAATTCCCTCCGTACGGCCGGTCGCGCTTCCTGATCCGGTTTGAAGGCCGCAAGGTCAAAACCGTTGGGGATGACCACCATCCTGTCCTCAGCGTAGCCCATTTCTTTATGAGATTGCCGGGAGGCCTCCGAACAGCAGACAATCCTGGCCGGCAACCGGCGGGAGAGCCGGGCACAGGCCTTGGCGGTCAAGAGGGTTGTTCGCTTGGTATGTTGAGGTTTAAGGTTGCTGTTACGAATCCCCCAAATGACCGGGATGCCGCCTGCCAGTTTTGCCGAAATCCCTCCAATTAGGTCAGCGTGGTACATCCAGGTCTGGACACAGTGGGGAGGGTTCTGCCTCAGCCAGTATACCAGCCTCAGGAGAGCCGGAAGGCTCGGCACACCCTGTCGCATTCCCAACGCCCGTACAGATACTGCCAGTTCTTGGATCCTCTTGCCGATGGCACCGATATCCATTAGCGAAACAACCTCAGACTCAAAATTTTCCCGGTCTGTTCCCGAGAGTAGTTTATAAAGCATCATTTCGGCGCCTCCGGTGTTCAGGCCGGTGATAATGTGCAGAATTTTATTTCGGGATTTTTTTTCTGTCATCCCATTAGTCTTGCACCCCACGTTTTCTCATGTCTACCAGATAGTGAGGGGAAAGTATTAACCTTTCCCCTCGTCTTTATCTCGCTAACAGCTTTAAGTTCACTCTGAGGTTCGGGGGGAATAACCCCTTCCGAACCCAAGGCTTACTAATATTCGTTGTGCAGGTTTTATGAATGTTGCTTACCAAATTCTACTTGCCGCTCTCTAGATCTCCACTCTTTCAGGCCGGCTTCGTAGTTTTTTATATTGGGATAACCCATTAACTCGTGAAGAACAAACCAGATTAAGGAAGAACGCCCACCATAGTATGAATATACATATATAGTTTTTTCCGGAGTGACTCCCTTGGCGTTAAGAACAGCGGTCATTTCCTTTACTGGTTTAAAGGTTTTGTCGCTTTTCAAGATATCATCGACACTGATATTGACGCTGCCGGGGATGTGCGCGCTTTCATATTCTTTACTGGTGCGGGCGTCTACAATAATGTAGTTTGAGTTGTTACCGGAAATGTTGTTATCGAACAGGGCTCCCATTTCTTGCAAGTTTGTGGTAGAGCTTCCGTCGCCCTTAGCCTGATTGAATTCAAACCTGGATAATGGGACCCCCTTCTTTTTAATAATATCGCTTGATGCTTCATTACCTGCTTCTTTCCATTTTTCAAACCCGCCGTCAAGTATCTGGATTTCATTATCACAACCGTACATCTTTAACATCCAGTAAAACCTTCCCTGGAGACCGTTGTCGTTGCCATAAATAACGATTCTGTTTTGATTGTTAATGCCTAGTTGTCCCAGGTACAACTTAATCATTTTGGGAGAGGCTACACGGTTCCAGCGGTTGGGGTCCTGATAGCGGGCACGTATGACGGCAATTGATCCGGGAATTTGGCCGGTCGCCTGAATCTGTCTGAAATCCTTGGTGCCGTTATAGCGTGCATCAATAATCACCAGGTTCGGATCATTCTTAATGTCAATAAGATCACTGACACTGATAAGGGCATGCGGATTGCTGTATTGG